>JBAWAI010000169.1:0-12644 GCA_049589215.1 Terriglobales bacterium
TGCGCTTGCGGCGCGCGAGCAGCGAGTCGGTGTCGTTGGCGAGATCGCGGACGGTAGTGACTCCGGCTGCCAGATTGAGTAGGCCATCGTTATCGCCAACGTGGGCGTGCATGTCCCACAGGCCGGGGAGCAGGGTTTTACCTTTGGCGTCGATGATCTCGGGCCATATTCCGGTCCGACCAGGCAGCGATGGTCCCACACGGGTAATGTGATTGCCCGTTATGAAGACCTCTTGGTCAGGGATGATTTTTGCCGACTCGGCATCGAATAAGTTCACGTGAGTGAACACGATCCCGAGTTTGGGTTGATGCGCCAGCTTCGTGGCCAGGGTTGCCGAGCGCGACTCCTTAACTTCGTCTTGCGCGGCCAGAAGCGGCTTGACGGCGGATTCCCAGCCATCGGGAACGATCGATCCCCAACTGTCGACCGACGCGAAGAATTTTTCGTGGCCTTTGTCTGAATCGTCGAGCCAGACATAAGTCGGAGCAAAGTCGAGCCCCGTGATCGAATACAGGGCGACTCGCTTTTTTCGCGCGCCGCCTGCAACTTCCAACTCCGATACGCGCTCCACGCGCGCCTCGCCTTCAGGCAGCAGCGCGATCTTGCCCCCATTCTGGAGTGCAGCGTGGGCAAGAAGCGCGATTTCAGAGGGCGCTCCGCCAAGCGAGGTATAGAAGGCGGGCGCGGAGATTTTCTTCTCGCCCTGCTCGGCAGTATTTTTCCAGCGAGCGGTGCCATTGGCGTTGGTAAAGACTTCATCGACCGGAGATTTCAGATAATCATTCCCGGTGATAGTCTCCGACACCGGGATGCCGTTTGAATCCAGCTTGATGACCGAGGTGGTCTTAGGGCCGCGGCCGCGGTCATTGAACTGAAAGAACATGTGCAGCGTGCCATCGGAGGCAGTCCAAACAGCCTGCTGGCCAGCCATGTTGCCCATCATCAACATCGAATAGCGCTCGGCAGTTGCCGGAATCTCCGCCGGCAGCACGGGCACCGCGGACGCCGCTGGTTGAGCGGCTGCGGCCTGCGTGGTCTGCGACCACAGTGCAGTCGAGACGCTAAGCGCGCAAAAGAATATCAATGCGATAACCGAGGCTCTACGAATTCTCATGATTCCCTTTCACCGGTTTTCCTTAGTTCAGCAACGATTCATCCTAGGGCGTGCGCTACAGTATAATCTTCGCCTCAAGACGAAAACGATATGGGTGACAGCGTAGAGACTACCGAAACGGCTCCAGCGGCGAAAAGTGCAATGGAAATCAATGACATTCTCAGGATTTTGCCGCATCGTTATCCTTTTCTATTGATCGATCGAGTGCTCGAACTGGAGCGCATGAAGCGAATCGTCGCTCTGAAAAACGTTACGATCACAGAGCCTTTTTTCCAGGGACACTTTCCCGACAAGCCCATCATGCCGGGCGTGCTGATCGTAGAGGCAATCGCCCAGGCCGGCGGTTTGCTGCTGCTGACCGAGGTTCCGAATCGCGACGAAATGCTGATGGTGTTTACCGGCATCGAGAAGGCGCGATTCAGGCGGCCGGTCGTGCCCGGCGATCAACTTCGCATCGAAGTCGAAGTAAGGGCATGGCGCAGGACAGCAGCGCGACTGGAGGGCAAGGCGTACGTCGACGGAAAAGTGGCCGCCGAATCGACAGTGACTTGCCGGCTGGTGCCGCGAGTTATGGGAATTGGCGCCGCCGAGCCCGCGGGGGGAGATGCGTAATTTCCCATTTGTGACTTTGCATTGGCACGCCGCTGAATCCAATTGCAGATCACAAAACACCAATTACAAATTTCGCAATGTCCATTCATCCCACGGCAATTATTGATCCGCAAGCCAGAATTCATCCTTCGTGCGAGGTCGGCCCTTACTGCGTCATTGGACCGCAGGTGGAAGTCGGCGAGGGCTGCCATCTGCTATCGCACGTTGCGATGGAAGGCCCGACTGTGATCGGCGCGCACAACCGGTTTTTTCCATTCTGCTCAATCGGCCTGGCTCCGCAGGACATTTCTTACAAAGGCGAGCCCACTCGTCTCGAGATCGGCGACCACAACGAGATTCGCGAATATGTGACCATCAATCGCGCGACCGCGAAAGCGGACGGCGTAACACGCGTCGGCAGCCACAACCTGATCATGGCCTACACGCACATTGCCCATGATTGCCGCATCGGAAATCACATCATCATGGCCAACGCGGCCACCCTGGGCGGACACGTGACCGTGGAGGATTGGGCGACCGTAGGCGCGCTCTGCCCCATCCATCACTTTGTTCGCATCGGCACGCACGCATTTATTGGCGGCGGCACAACCGTCACGCGCGACGTACTGCCGTTTTCAAAAACTTCAGCCGAGCGCGGCACGCACGCATACGGATTGAACGCCGTCGGCCTCGAGCGCCGCGGATTCGCGAAGGAGCGGATCAGGAAAATTCATCACGCCTATCGCCTGCTGTTGACTTCCAAGCTCAATACCTCGCAGGCTCTCGAGAAGCTGAAAGCCGAGAACGATCGCGGCGACGACGTCGACCTCCTGATTCGCTTCATTGAGGCCTCGGAGCGCGGAGTCACCAAATAGCCGTTCTGCTGGCTCGACCGCTACTTGGACATTCCAAAATCCTGCCGCCAACTATTTTGTGGCCGACGTGAAGCGCCGGTCTAGTGAATGCTTCCGGCCGCGTGGAATTGGACGTCGACGAAGCCGGCGACCCGAAGAAAGAGCACACTGGGGTTTTTCATTCCCCACGCCGCGTATGGGACGCGGAACGCCGCTGTTGCGGACCAGGTTTCGGCATCGAGATGAATCGTCACCGGAATTGTGAGTTCGTGATCGGCGCCGTGAATTGAAAACATGCCGTGCACCTGAAGAGCTGAATCGCCGGCAGTTGCGAGCGCACCCTCCGCGTGATCGGGCCGGAAAGAAATTTCAGGGAAGCGGGAACTCTCCAGAACATCCTGCTGCATCTTCTTGTCGCGGCCGTCGTTGCCAGTTTTCCCACTCAGCGCGTCGAAGACAACTTCGCCGCTGACCTTGCCCGAGACGGGATCGTATTCAATCGCGCCTCGTTTGAGAGCGAACGAACCCTCAACGCTGTGAAAATTGCCAGTGAGAAGAATTGCCGCGCCGCTCCGCGACGGATCGAGTTGCAACCGGAATTCATGGGCGACGGCCCGCGGCGGCGAGCCTTGCGCGATCGCACCGGGCGCAATCCAGTGCATCGAGATCAGCAGAACGACGGCGTGACGGTTTTTCATGAATGACGATCGCGCCGGCGAGATCACGCGGCGAATAGTTGCCATCCTAGAGAAATGCCGCTTGCGATGTAATCGCGCGCGGTGCCACCGCCGACGTGTATGGCCAGCATTCGCGCGAACGAGCGGGGACTGGATTCGAACACCTGCATTGTCCTCCGTCGAAAGCGCGGGTAGCTGCCCATCAGGAGCATCAACCGCGACATCATGGCGGGACGGCGAAGCAGGCGGCGGTGCCCGGACTGATAACGCGCGAGGTCGCCATGGACGAGACAATCGGCTAGCAATGAGGATTGCCGAAAAGCCACGCAGAGGCCTTCCCCAGTGATGGCATCGACGCCGCCGGAGGCATCGCCGACAAGAGCGATGTTTCCGCGATATACGCGGCGCAATCTTCGGCTGGCTGTAATCGCGCCGCGCTCGCTTGAAGTGACTTCGGCGTGAGCGATACGGGAGGCGAGTTCGGGAAAGTCAGCGAGCGCCTCATCGAGGCGCTGATGAGGATCGGAACTGACAAGCGCGAGACAGACTTCATTCTCGCCAACCGGCGTAACGTAGATCTGGGAATTGTCGCCCCAGTGCAGCTCCATGAAGCCGGGCCAGTTCGCGACCCGGTAATGTCGACGAAATCCTAATCGAGCGCGGGCTTTCTGGAAAGGCTCGAGGCCGGCCCACCGGCGAACGCGGGAATTGGAGCCGTCCGCGCCGACGATCCAGCGCGCAGGCACGAGACCCGCTGCAAGAAGCACGCCTTCAGGATGAGTGCCAACAACCGGAGTTTGCCAGAGCATGGAGACACCGCACGCGGCCGCATGATCGATAAGAAGACGATGCAGGTCGGTTCGACGAATGCCGCATGCAGCCTCATGCGGAAAGCTCGACTCCGCGGTTTGCTTGCCGTTGAAAAATCGGATGCCTCGGAACGAGTGGCACGCCGATCGAGGAATCGTGATACCCAGATCGCGCAATGCCGCAAGGCCGTCGGGCATCAGGCCCTCTCCACAGGGCTTATCGATCGGAGGAATTGCGCCATCGGCAACGACGACGCTCAAGCCGTGACGCCGGGCAGCAATCGCAGTCACGAGTCCAGCCGGACCGCCGCCGATGACGAAGACGTCAACCGGATTGTTGGCATGGCTGGGCATAACTCAAGGACGAGCCTTCATCGCCTGGCGCCGAACTGCTTTACGCTGAAGGTCTTTGCCTTCCGCCGGCAGTGCGCCACAACGCTCGCTTGAACGCTTTGTTTATTTGATGCGCATCGAGCGCTGCGCTCACCACTCCAGCAAAACAAATTCCGAACAAAAACCCGGACCCATGGCGGCGAGGATGCCCAGCGTGCCAGGTGCGGGACGGCGATTCTTCATGACCTCTTCGAGCACGACCAGCACGGAGGCCGATGAAAGATTGCCGGTGCGCCGCAAACAATCCCACGAAGCGTTGAGCTCGCCGTTATTTAGTCCGAGCGCTTCAGCGGTCGCTTCGAGAATCTTGGGTCCGCCGGTATGCAGAACCCAGCTGCCGATCTCCGAGCGCGTGAGGCCGCGCGAGGCAAGAAAGTCATCGACATTTTGAGCGAGATTATTTCGAACCAGGTTCGGAACCTCGGGCGACAGTACGATGCGAAAACCCTTCTCGGAAATATCCCAACCCATCATCCCTTCTGTGTCCGGATAGAAGACAGAACGCGTGTCTAGAATCGTCGGGCCGGAACTGGGCAGTCCGCAATCGGCGCCGGCCACAATCACAGCCGCCGCGCCATCCCCGAAAAGGCCTGCCGAGATGAGATTCGCCATTGAGAGGTCTTCGCGCTGAATGGTAAGCGAACAGAGTTCGACCGAAAGCAGGACGGCAATCTGATCCGGGTAAGCTTTTACATAGTCGGCGGCTCGCGAAATTCCGGAAGCTCCCGCCACGCAGCCGAGTCCGAAGATCGGCACGCGGCGGATATTGCGGCACAGCCCCATCTTGTTGATGAGTAGCGCGTCAATGGACGGGCTGCAAATGCCGGTTACGGATGTAAAGAAGAACGCGCTCAAGTTCTGACCTTGCAGGCCGGCAGCGGCGAGTGCGCCGGCAACAGCCTTTTCGCCAAGCTCCGTGGCGGTGCGAATCCAGTGGTGGTTCGCCTCGCCCCAGGTCCTCATGGTCAAATATTCTTCCTTGGGGATGGAGAGGTAACGTCCGTCCACGCCTACGTGCCGGTGCAGGCGGCGGAGCACTTCGGGTTTTTCGATGCGGTCTCCCCAGAACGCGCGGAGACCATCGAGGAGTTCATCCTGCGAATAGTAGTGGCTCGGAAATGCGCTGGCTGTGCTGACGATTTTCATGGCAGATCGCGTTCCGATCTCCGATACGCCAGTCTAAAAAAGCGTATCAGTCTTCCGTCGAGCGAGTGTGTGAACAACTTGCAAATCCCGATCCAACTTTCCATGTCGGAGCGGCAAAGCCGAACGGACATCTCATTTCGGGTGCGGCTGAGAGACTAGTGTAGATGCGGTGTGGACATTTCGTCACCTTCCTGACCCGAGTGCGCGGCAGATTAATGAGATGCTAGAGTTAATCTGACTTCCAGAAAGGCGGGATTGCCCTTGAAATTCGTCATTGGTTTTGTGCTCGGTCTGGTCGTGGTTCCGGCGCTGCTTTACTTTTATCTGGTCGGTGGCAGCGCTCCGGTTGCAACCACCGATCCTGACATGCCGTTTGAATCTTACCTGGCGCGCAAAGCCCAGCATGTGCGGATCGACAAGGACATGCCGAAGAATGTGCCCATTCAGCCAAACGAGGCAAATTATCTGGCGGGGGCCGAACTCTACAAGCAGCATTGCGCGGTTTGCCACGGACTGCCTGACGAGGAAAAGAAGACGGCGATTGCGGCTGGAATGTATCCGCATCCGCCGCAGCTCTTCAAAGGCAAGGGCGTGACCGACGACGAACCGGGCGAAAGTTACTGGAAGATCTTCAACGGTTTTCGGTTGACTGGAATGCCGGGCTTCAGCAAGTCGCTCAACGAGACGCAGATGTGGCAGATAGCGCTGCTGGTCGCGAATGCGGATAAACTGCCGGCATCCGCGAAGGCCGCGCTCGCGGCTCCAGCACTGCCCGCGAACGCCGTTCCAGCTGCGGCCTCGGCGACTCCATCGTCCTCACAACCGCCTCGATAAGCGGAGTTAGTTATGGCCTTTGCGCGTCCTCGAAAGCTCTTCACCGAAGCGGAGCTTTACGAATATGCGATCGGAGCGCTCGCGCGCCGCAGCCGATCAGTCGCGGAGTTGAAGCGACTGCTGCGCAACCGCGTGGAAGCCGATACCGAATTTGGCAAGACGCTCGTCGAGTTGATTATCGTTCGCCTGAAGGATCAGGGATATCTGAACGATGCGCGTTACGCGGCTGCGTATTCTTCCTATCGCCGCGATACGGAGAAGTTCGGGCGGATGCGCGTCGTGAGCGACCTGAAGGTGAAAGGCGTTCATGGAGAGGTCATCGAGAAGGCGGTGGCTTCGGCTTACGACGAAGTGAAGGAAGAAGATCTGGCGCGCGCTTACTTGAAGCGCAAGCGGCTGAAGAAACCGCAGGATCAGAAAGAGGCCGCGCGCGTTTTTCGGAATCTAATGCGCGCGGGATTTGGGTCGAGAACGATTTTTACAATTTTGAAGAAATGGGACGTGGATGAAGAAACGCTGACCGCGTTGGAGGAAGAAAGGCCTGACGGAAATGGCTAACGCCCATCACCTTGAACGTGTGGCGCTAACGCTCTTGTCCGCGCGGGCCGCAACCGCTGCCGGCCACGCGGACAGGAGTGTCCGCGCCACACGTTCTTCCTTTTAACTCTTACCGGCGTCAGTTGCCCGGCGGTTTTTCTTCGCGCTTTTTCTCGTCGTCTTTTTTCTGATTATCTTTCTGCTTTTTGTCCGCGGGCGGCTGCTTGGCCGGAGGCGCCGGACGCGCCGCGGGTTCATTTCGCTGCGGCTGCTCGGCTGGACGATTCGCTTCCGGACGCTGCGCCGGTTGGTTCGTTTTGGGCTGCGCCTGGTCAGAACGATTTGGCGGCTGGGCGTTCTGCGGGCGCTCGTTGCGGGCAGGCGTCTGATCTGAAGGTGCCTGTTCGTTCCGGGCCGGCGACTGCACAGGACGATTGCTCTGGGCCGGCTGGTTCTGCTCCGGACGAGCGGCTGGTGCTGGGCGATTATCTGGTGCAGGACGATTCTCCGGCACTGCGCGATTTTCTGGTGCCGGGCGGTTTTCCGGTGCCTGACGCTCGTTGGCCGGTGGATTATTCGAACGATTCATGGGCTCATTCGCCGCCGGTTGATTCCGCTCCGGCTGGTTTTGCGCCGGTTGATTCCGCATCGGCTGGTTTTGCGCTGGTTGATTTTGCGCAGGCTGATTCGGCATTGGCCGGCTCGACATCGGCCGACTGCCGGGGCGATTCGCGGGCGCGTTCGACGGGTTGGCCCCGGGCCGCGCCGCTGTGACCGTTGCAGGCCGTCCAATCGGCGCCTGCTTGATCTGCGGGCGTGCCGCTTGAGCGTTCGCGGGTCGAGCTTTTTCCATTTGCGCCATTTGCTGCCTGGCGATCGGCTGACCAGGATGCGCAGCCAGAGCTTGCTGCCGCGCTGCGAACGGAACCGGCGCCGGAGCCGGCGTTGCTTTGGCTACGATGGCACGACGGGCGATGGCTGCCGGAGGCGCCGCAACGTGACCGGCGGTACTGAAACGGGCGCCGAGCACGCTGTTCGGAGTAGGCGCAACCGCTGCCCTCACGCTGATGGGCATCGACGCCAACTGCTTGGCGTTGACTGCGACCGCGATATGAGCAACCGGCTGCGCGCTTACAAAGGCCTGCTGCGGGACGGCTACGATCGCGCCGGCGACGCCCCGATTCACATACGTCACGTTCGTGATGTTCGTCTCGTTGCGAATAATGGTGGTGTTATAGACATTCGTGATTACGGTTTGGTTCACGATCGTGCCGCTCATGTTGATGCTGGTCATATAGCCGCGGCTTACGCGATACGAGGGAACATAAACTTCACGCGGCCCGAGAGCGAACCAGGCGACGTTGCCGCCGAAAGCCATTCCGCCTCCGCCGACGAAAACTACGAGCGCGGGTGCATAGACGGGCGCAACCTCAATCGGGCCCGGAACCCATCCCCATTGGCCAGAGAGAAATGCCCAGCGGCCATAGTGGAACGGAGCGTAGCCCCAGGGCTCTTCGTCGACCCAGGTCCATCCCCAGGGATCGACCCATGCCCAATGACCCTCGCGATACGGCGCCCATCCGGCGGCGACGTGCGGAAACCAGACATTGCCATAGCCCATCGCGGGACGCCAATCGCCGTTGTCATCCAGATCTTCGTAGCCGACAACGTCGTTCGAGACGTATCTCGCCGACGCCGCGTGCTCGTAGTGGTAGTAGCGGCCGTAGCACCAGTTATCGAAGTCGTCGGGTCCGCCGAGGTCTTCCATTTGGGCGTTCAGCGTGTCGGTGCCGTCGAAGGTCACGCGCTGTCCGGCCTGAACGGTGTACGTCGATCCGTTGCCGGTCGATTCGCCTTCACCTTCGCGCACGCTGACCACGGTGTAATTTCCGTCCGGGCTGGCTTCGATGCGATAGCGGCCCGTCTCTTCGATCGTGAAGGCCTGATTGGGCGTATCGATCTCGAAGTCATCGTCGCGGCCCAGGCGGCGAACGCGAATGTTGATCGCTCCCGAGCTGAGTTGGATCTGAATGGTGTGGTCGTCGAGGTTGAGGAAGGAAATGCCGGTATTGCCGCTGAGATCGATGACGGCCGATCCAAGTTCGAGCTCGGCGCGCGAATTGTTGTCGGCCCAGAGCTGATCGCCGGTCGTAATCGGACGGTTGGGAACCGCGTCGACCCAATCCGATTCACCGGCGGGCTGGAACGAAACGGAGCCTTGCAGGTAGCCGAGCCGGGCGACGCGAGTTGGCGGATCATCCTGCGGCTCGTCTTGCGCGAGCAAGCTCGGGCTGACGGTCAGGCATAAGAGTGCAGCGAAAGATGCCGCGATTATCCAGCGGCGGAAATCATTAAGAATTTTCATATGGAGTCATCTCGATGTGGGGATTGGCCGCGCTCGATTTCGCGGTCCGTTTTAGAACTCAGATTGTGAAAGACGTAGTTGGCTGTGTGCAAGCTTACGAGCATTGTAAAGATGTGTAAAGCGCGGGACGGGATGCCTGTCGGCGAACCGGGTCCAATGGACCCCCCCCATGCCCATAAGCTTTATGACCTAATAGAATCTGTACTTTAGACAAAAAATCCCGGCAAAGTATTGAGCCTCGGTCACTTACAAGTAAAGTATTGAAACAAATACACTTAACGGTACCATCTGATCGGTTTGCCGCCCGCTTGACCTAGCCCTTTGCCTGACGATTGCTACTAGCTGCTAACACCGATGATTGGTTGGTGTTGCGCCTAAGTCAAGCAATATTGGGGCAACAGGCGCAAGGTGCATTGGCGACCGCGTTCCTCGGATGCGAACTCATGATTGCTAATTCGTGAGGCGCTTCCTATCATTCTTCCCATGACACTTCGCTCGGCGGCTCCGTTCGACGCTCTGAGCACGAGAGCTGCGCTGATGCTCGGCTTGCTTTGCGCCGCTACGCTTTTCGGGCAGACCGGCGATCCGAGGCCAAAGCAACCTAAGGTGCGCACCGGCAGCCGCGTGCCGGGTGTGACCGTGCAGTTCTCGGCGCAGGACGGCGACGACTATAAGTTCTGGATCCAGAATCGATCGGGCCGTGGTATCACGGCGTACGAGGTGCTGCTGGTTCCGAGCGGGGTAAAAAAGAAGGGCGAACACTTCTTGTGCAAGGGCCTCTGTGAGGAGAGCCACGAGGTCAAGACGGTGGATCAGCCGGCGATCAAAGCGGGCGGTCTGGCACCGGCGACGTATGACGCTGCGAAGCTAGCGGGCGGCGCGGTGATTTTGGAATCGGCAGTCTTTGACGATGCGACGTATGCCGGCGATGAGCGGGCCGCCGCCTATCTGGTGGCACAACAACTCGGGCAACAGGAAGAATTCGATCACATTGTTTTTGCAGTCGACCAGGCGATGGAGAGTTCGGGTCCACCGAATGT
Organism: Terriglobales bacterium; assembly: GCA_049589215.1. Taxonomy (GTDB): domain Bacteria; phylum Acidobacteriota; class Terriglobia; order Terriglobales; family Acidobacteriaceae; genus Acidiflorens. The sequence continues at coordinate 10,361 of JBAWAI010000169.1, forward strand.
GGACAAGGCGAACCGAATTTATTCAGCGCTGGCCGGGCTTGCCGTCGATGCGGATCCGGCGTCCGTTGTGACGTTTGAGCGCTGCTTTCCGAATGTGCGCGATTGCGCGCAGCGCTTTCCGCAGGTGATGAAGAGCGCGGCAGCGCCGGAGCTGGCGGATGTGCAGTCGAATCTTCAGCCGTTGCTGAGCTCCAACCCTTCCGAGTCGGCCGTGGCGCAGTGGTGGACCGGGGAGCAACAAACCCTGGCGCAGTTCGGCTGCAGCGGGTGCACCGCGCGGCTGGGAAGTCCAACGCCCCCGGTGAAGAAGCGCATGATTTCGATCGGCTGCAGCGCGCAACAGCAACCGCCGCCGCAAGGTGTGGCCGTATTGGCCTGGAGCGTGGACGATTTCGAATCGGGCGACGATAGCGACGACGGAACGGATCAGGCGGCCGATGCGGGCGATCAGGACGACGAAGACGATGCATTGAGCATCACCGAGGAGCCTGCGGACGCAGCTCCAGCAAGCGCCGCCAATGCGCCGGCCAAACCTGCTGACGCATCCGATTCGATGGCAGCTTCGGTCACACCGATACCGATGTCGCCTAGAGGCTCATCGCGTTCGGTGATGACGCTACCGCGGCATATACCGCCAGCGCCGAGATTCTATCCGTATCCGCCGATGATCGAGGACGCGGCAACCTCGGGTCCGGCGGCGGCCACGGAAGCGGCCCCGAGCACGTTGCGCCCAGTCCCGGATGAAGAACTATTCGAGAAATATTTTCAATACGTCACGCGATGGACGACCTATCTGGTGCAGGGTGGAACGCTCGAAGCGGCAAAGAATGTGGACTCTCCCGATCCTTTCCCGGCGAAGATGAGCGGCGAGGGGCGTAACGCAGTCACGGCGGCGGCCTACGATTACCTTCACACGTGGCAAGATTGGAGTCGGAAAACGCAACCTCCAGCGACGGGCGCTCCGACGGCGACGATGAGCAGCATCCCGCAGCAACCGCGGGATTCTCCCGGGATCCCCGGAGCGGATGCGGACAGAAATCGGCAAAGGTGGGACGAAAGGATGGAAGAGAGGGACGCGCTGGTGAAAGCGAAACTGGAGAAGATCAAAGGGCAGATTGGATCGACCGGTTATCGCAGCCTCGATGCCTACGTGCTCGGCATTTACCACGCGAGGCCGGGACGGTGGGTGCAGGAACCGATGCCGGAAAAAACCGTGGTTCTGCGCTACCTGCGCTATGTCGGTGCGTTAGACAGATCAGCGGAAGATGGCGCGCAGGCAGACTGGGCGAAGTCGGCGAAGGCACGCGTGGATGAGCAGGAAGCCGCGGGGCTGACGGATCAGGAGCAGGCGATCCTGCAACAAGTGGCGGATGATCTTCGAGAGACGGCGCGAGCGCGGCAAGCGCAGCTCATGGCGAGCCGGCCGCACGGCATTGCGCCAGCCGGTGCGAGCACGGATGCGGCGCCGGTGGGAGTGGCAGCCGCTGCTTCAGTTCCGGCGACCTTCGGCGCCGTGTCGCCGACGGGACAACGGATTGCCGACTCATTCGCGGCGCAGCTCAAGACAAAGATCGGCGAGGCCGGGTTCGAAAAAGTTGAGAAGCGGGCGCACACGCTTTACGGATCGATTACGTCGCGGCGGGTATAGGCGGTCAGCGAGGCGGAGAGCAAGACGAAACAGGCGAAGGTTTCAAACAAACCATGAGGGCTCGAATGTCCACCAGGGCGGATTCCGGCAGCCCCCACTTATTTGCTTTTGGGAAATGTCGCCTGTCGCCAGCGCCAGCGGGTCGCCGCGAAAAGCTGCGGGGCCAGTTTCCGTTGTGATATTGTCGGTGCCGCACACCTCTGCCGCCGGGAATCGCTTCGAACGTTGACTCGCCGAACGGTGACTCGCCGTTTGGAACTGCGCGATAGCGGGGCGGTCGCGCTCTTTGGGCGCTTAGCTACATAATCATCGGGAGAGAAACGATGAGGATGATCATGCGTGCGGCTCTGGCGGCAGCGGTCCTGATAGTTGGATCGCACTCCCTGCTCGCCGACGCGGGCGCCGACTACAAGGCGCAACATTGCGCCGCTTGCCACGGGGCACGTGGGGCCGGCGACACGGTAATGGGCAAAAACATGCGGATTCCGGATTTCGCATCGCCCGACGTGCAGATGAAGCCGGACGCGGAACTGGCCGGAATCATCGCCAAGGGAAAGGGCAAGATGCCGGCGTATGACGGCAAGCTCTCCAAAGAGCAAATCAACGGCATTGTGAAGTGGATTCGGACATTGAAGA
>JBAWAI010000170.1:0-3541 GCA_049589215.1 Terriglobales bacterium
TGCGCGTGGCGCTCGAGAACGCGCGCCTGACGGAAGCGGGGGTGGTGCAGGCTATTCTTGCGCCCGAAACAGGAGAGCCTCTGGTGCAGGCTTCATCGCAGCACGAAAAGTGGTCGCGCCGGCGTGATGTGCAGCTTGCCCTTTTAAGAACCGAGCACCTCTCGTTGGCCCGTGCGCTGACGTTCACTCATGAAATGTCGGGGGCACAACTCGAAGAAGTCCTGAAGACCTCACGTCTCCCGGAAAAAATCAAGAGTCAGTTGTTGCAGGAGAGCGCAGGCCGAAACACCGCGCCATCAAAGAAGTAGCTTCGTGCCTTTCGCCGCCAGCTTCTCCTCCGCCAGCTTCCCGATCCGCTCCACAACTTCATCCTCGCTCAGTTGTGTCGAGTCGATCACCACCGCATCCCCGGCTGCCACCAGCGGAGACGCCGCTCGCGTACGATCGCGCCGGTCGCGCTCGCGCAGGTCCGCGGCCATCGATTCCGCCGATGCTCCCGGAATGCGCTGTGGATCAATGCGACGCACTTGATCGAGCCTGCGCTGCTCGCGTACCACCGGATCGGCGTCGAGAAAAATCTTCAAGTCGGCACCGGGAAAAACCTTCGTGCCAATGTCGCGGCCTTCCATCACCACGCCGCCGCCCGCGCCCATTTCACGCTGGCGCGCAACCATCCACTGCCGCACCAGCGGATGCACGGAGACCTTCGACGCCGCCTCGGTCACATCGCGTTCGCGAATCCGACCCGACACATCGCGGCCGTCGAGAATCACTCGGTTGCCCGTCAGCGTCGGCTCCAATGCAATATGCGAATCGCGCGCCATCTTCACCAGCGCGGGCTCGTCTTCAAACGACGCGTCGCCCTCAATCGCCTTCAGCGCCAATGCGCGATACATCGCTCCGCTCTCCAGGTTGACATAGCCAAGCTTGCGCGCGACCCGCGCCGCCACCGTGCTCTTGCCGGCACCCGCCGGGCCATCAATGGCGACAATTAGTTTTGTCGGGGAAGGGTTGGTCATCAGAGAAGCTGGATTCTACACGGTCGGAACAGGAAAAAACCACCGGCGAGATTCGCAGCCCCAGCTCCCTTTACCGCACCCGCTCCACTCGTGGCCGAAGCACGAACGGCTCACGCCGCGGCGCAATCTGAAGCAGCGACTTACTCCCAGCCCGCACATAACTCAGTTCGCGAGCCGCGAGCAGTGCCTTGATCGCATCTTTGACCTTCGACCGCGCCACAAAACTCGAGAAGAAGCTTTCGATTTCTTCCGGCTCCGCCGCAACCACGCAGTCCATATATTTTGACAGCAGCGCCGAGAGCGACTGCGCCACGGACGCACCCACGCCCTCCCAAACTTTGTCAGGCGCCCAGCGCATCAGTTCATCCCACACCGAGCCCTCTTCCTCGTTATAGTCGACCCGCGTAATGCGCAGCTTGGCCCAGAGTTCTCGCAGAGCGCGGTCCGAACCCGATGACGACAGTCCGCCGCCCAGCATCTCGCCGAGTTTTCGTTTCGAAATCGGCCCATGCTTTCTGATGATCTGAAATGCATCGCAGGCAAGTTCCGAATATTCTGAGCGCGGCCCGGCTTTGGGTGGCACCTTCGGATTCCGGTCTCCCACCAGCGCGTAGTAAAACGGAAACACCGCCGGCGACAGCAGGAAAGGATTGCTCTCATCGACCAGCGGCGCCTCAAACGCGGCCTTCGCGCGCAGCACGCGCACCATCATCGCCATTGCCTCTTTGGCGCGCGCATCGGCGTATGCATGCTGCTGCGTGGGTAGATGGTCATCTTCGCCCACCCAGGCACCAATGAATGTCGGCACCAGCACGCTCGGGCGAGTTGGATACATCAGGCAGAACCCGGCCGACTCGATGAACGCCCGCGCGTCTTCGAGCGTCCTTACCGGCCGCCCATCCAGACGCCACTTTGCGGCCCGAGCCTGTTGGAGTTCTTCGTCCATCATTTTGATCTCGATTAGAACACACGCACTCGCCGCCGCAGGCTCCTAGTGCGCGGGAGCGGGAGCGGGCGCCGGAGTCGCCGGCTTGGCGCCAAAGTCCACCTTCGGCACTTCGCGCGCACCCTCGGCCGCCTTGAAGTAAGCATCGTTCTGCTTAAAGCCGGCAAACCCGGCGTACAGACTATTCGGGAACTGCAACACGTAGGTGTTGTAGTCCTGGAGCGCGTCGTTGTAGCGCTTGCGCTCCACAGCGATGCGGTTTTCCGTCCCCGCCAGTTCGTCCTGGAGCCGCAAGAAGTTTTCGTTCGACTTGAGCTGCGGATAATTTTCCACCACCACCAGCAAGCGGCCGAGCGCGCCATCAAGTTGATTGTTCGCAGCGATCTTATCGGCCGGCGTGCCCGCGGAAAGCAGCGCAGACCGAGCCTTGGCGATATCGCCGAACACGGTCACTTCCTGCTGCGCATACCCCTTCACCGTTTCGACCAGATTCGGAATCAGGTCGGCTCGGCGTTGCAGCACGATATCCACCTGCGACCACGCGGCCTTCACGGCCTGATCTTTTGCCACCAGCGTGTTCTTCACGCCGACATACTGCCCAAACCCGATCAACAGGATCAGGACCAGCACGACCACCACAATAATGAATGCTTTCATCGCTCTCTCCTTGGAGAATAATCACTGCGAAACTTGATCCCACAAATCGCTCGGCGCCTGTCTCGTTATCAATCCAGCAGCGCATCAACCGCCGCCGTCATCTGTTCAACCGTTTTCAGATAGCGCCCGAATAATTCATCAACCTCGAACTGCTTGCGATCCACTTTGCGTTCGCGCACGTCGAGTACCTGGAGAAACGCCGCCGCATCAAATCCCGCTTTCGCCGCCAGACCTTGCACAGCCTCCCGTTTTGACGCGGCCCTCGGCGCTCCCAAAGCGATCAGCGCGTGCCGCGCCAGCGTTGCGAAGGCCGGCGCCGAGCGCAGCAGAAGTTCCCACTTGGCGTTCCCGTCTCGTACCACCACTAACAGCCGCTGCCGCAGAAGAATCGTCTTCTCGCGCAATTCATATTCCACCTGCGCCCGATGCAGCGCCATCGGAATCACCAGCGACTTCAGCACATCTTCGCCCGCGAGCACGCGATAACTACTTTGCATATCCAGCAACTCGATTGAGAAAACGTCCGCGCCCCGCTGCAACTCTTCCACCGACATCAAAAGCGGCGCACGATGCTTCTGGCCCGCCCACCACTCGACCACACCCGACAGCCCGGCAATCACCGCAAAAGTCGTCTCGCCCATTACGCACAAAAGGTTTACGTCAGAGTGGTCGGGCACATAGTCGCCCGCCGCCGCCGAGCCATACAAAATCACCGACTTCAGGTTCGCTCCCGCCTCGCGCTGCAAGCGCTTCACGAAATCAGCAATCAGTTTTTCCGGAACCATCGTTTTTCACTCCATTCCTACCAACTGCCGCCAGCTCCGCCGCCGCCCGTGCTGCCGCCGCCAAATCCGCCAAACCCACCGGCCCCGCCGCCACCACCAAATCCGCCGCCGCCAAATCCACCACCGCCCCAACC
>JBAWAI010000171.1:0-8697 GCA_049589215.1 Terriglobales bacterium
TCAGATACCAGGCCCAATTCAGGGTGCTCGCAGTGGTCTCGTGGCCGGCGACAATCAGTGTTAGAAGTTCATCGGTCAGTTGCCGGCCGCTCATCGGCTCGCCCGTCTGCGGATCGCGAGCTTGCATCAGCATGCTCAAAGCATCATGCGATTCTGCACCGCTTTGGCGCCTCAGCTCCACGAACTCAAGAATGATCTTCCCTAAAACTCGAAACGAGGTCGCAAAGGTCATGTCGCGCGCCTGTTCCTGGGAGAGGAGATCGAAATGAAAACCCACCCGGTCGTAATCATTGCCTAAAACAAATCGCAGCACGACCTCCAGTGCCATGCCGCTAACATCCCGCGTGACGTTGATACTCTCATTTCGCTGGGCGCCGAGCTGCCACTTCTTGAGGAGTCTCGCATTGACGTCGCCGATCATTTTGATTAAAGGATTGATCGATTCATGATTGAACGCCGGTTGTATCATCCGCCTTTGCCGCTTCCAGAAGTCCCCTTTGCTCACCATGAGGCCATTTCCTAGAAGCAAAGCGACGCGCTTAATGTTCTGACCTTTGACGTAGTTTTCCCAGTTCTCAACTAGCACGTGATTCGCGAAGTCGGCATCTCTGATCGCGTAAACACGATCTCCATAAATCGAAGCCTGATAGATGTCGCCGAAAGCGTCGAACTGGCGGCCCATCCAGCTCAGGAGGTCATCGGTGGCGCTATATTTCTCCTCGGGCCCGGGTGGGACGCGACCGTCGGAAGATTTGGTATCAGTTTGTTCAGTTTTGAGCATGTGGCAGGTCAGGTGACTTCTTTCTCTGATGTAACAGTCTCACTCTTGGCGTTGGTCGCTCGAGTCGGAGCGTTCGGTTGGCGCCTCACGCGTAAGGTCAGACCCTCTACAAATTCCTCATACGTGTGTTCGGGTGTCAGTGGGACGCTCGCGATGCCCATCGCCTCGGCGGACAGTGACGCCCAGAAGGTGTGCGCCGGAACATTGCGGCTGACCACGGTACCGGCTCTGATCACGGCGCCTTCACCGATTCGTACGTTGGGCAGGATTACACAGTGCGGTCCAATGAAGACGTCTTTTTCAATCACAACTTTCCCGTTACCTGTTGGCCTTCTAGGCCCAGAATAAAAGTGGGAGATTATCGACGTTCTGAGGCCGATTGAACAGTTATCGCCGATGGTCACGTCTGCCGGATGGATTTCATCAATGTAGACAAGCTGGCCAATCCAGACATTGCCTCCGATCGTTACCCCGCGCTGCCGCTGCAACCACGGTCGCAAACTGAAACCGCCCGGGGCCAGAAAAGCTATCCTGCCCAAAACCCGGCTAAGCAGAAGTGGCAGCCTCAACGGCATCTACCTTTCATTCTTGTCCTCAAACGTCCGAACCTTGCTCGATCTTTTCAACTACCGCAGTACAGACCGTTTCCGCGCGACATTTTCAAGCGTAGCCGCCACCGCAGAGAAACCTGGCATATCCGACTTTTTCGAAACGACCCAATGCAGCCAATTAGAATAGATGTTCGTTGCCGATGAGCGCCAAGTCTTCTGCAGCGTCCCGGCAAGTACAGCTTCAGGAAAACCTTCCATCAGTTCTTCTCGCCGGTCCGAGAGAACGAGGTCGCGAAACTCGGTAACCAGCTTGGTAGAAGCGACGTCGAAATAGCCCGCGGGCATTGACGGATACGTCTCTCGTTCCCCGCGCACAAATCTCTTTATGTCCCGCCGGTACTCCTTCAGCAGCGTGTGGGAGTCGTACTCCGGATGCCCCTGAAAGTGTACGAAAAGACTGCGCTTTTTCTTTTTTGTAAACGAATCGACTCCTCCGTCGGTGGACTGCGTCAGTACGCTGTAACCACAAGCCTCGAGTTCGTCTGCCCTCACTTCGTTCCATCTGGAATGCGGAAAACGAATCAGTTCGTCGCAGCTGCTGGTGAGTTGATGGCCGGCCGACTTCCTAAAAGCGAAGACGCCAAATTGCTTATCACTCAGTGGATGCCGGACGATGCCATCGCTATGAAGAACCCCCGCGTGCGCCGCCAAACAAGACAGTATCGTGGACGCGGTATTATTCTCGGCCCAATCAAGAACATTGGCCAACGCAGACCAATAAGGTTCGTTGCGCAGATTAGACTGCTTCGGCTCGGTGCCAGTCATAATCATGCCGTCAAACCGGTGGCCAAATAAGTCGTTGCCGCTGGAGTAGAAATTGTGCAGATGCTGCTGTCCTCGATCACCGCGGAGAACTCCCGGCAGCGAATACAGATTGACGCATACCGGAACGTTGCCCGAGGCAGCATCCAGCAGTTCAAAGAACTGCATTTCGGTGTCTTCAAGTGCCGTGTCCGGCATGTTATTGACGAACGCAAGCCTGACACACGCCGCTCCCGCGACGAAGCTCTCGCCCATCCCCAATGGCCGCCTTTTTCTCTCGGCCCAGCGGGGTGGAACCCGGCCACCTTCGATGATCAATGGCATGACATTTCCCTAAACGGCGCGCAATGTCGAAGCACTAGTGTCATACTCTCGCCTTGTCGAGTGCCTGACCTAAGTCCTCAAGAATATCGTCTATATGCTCAATCCCAACACTAAGTCGAATCATCTCTGGAGTAACTCCTACCCTCGCCTGCTCCTCGGGAGTCAACTGCCGGTGTGTGGTCGAAGCCGGATGACAGGACAACGACTTCGCATCGCCCATATTCACCATCCGCTTGAATAAGCGAAAAGCGTTAAAGCACTTCCTGCCTCCCTCGTAGTCGCCTTTCACGCCAAACGTCAGCAACGAGCAGAAGTTAGATCCCAGATATCTATGCGCCATCGGATAGAGCGGATTGTCGGGGAAACCGACGTAGTTAACCCAATCGACCATAGGATGAGCGCGCAGGAATTCTGCGACCTTGCGCGCGTTATACACATGCCGTTCGACACGAAGAGCAAGCGTCTGAATTCCCTGCAGGAACAGAAAACCGTTGAATGGCGATAGAGTAGCGCCCGTATTTCGTTGACACACGGTGCGGCAACGCGCCACAAACGCAGCGTCGCCGTAATGGTCGACATAAACGACGCCGTGATACGCAACCTCAGGCACATTGAACATGTAGAACTTTTCAGGGTAATTGCGCCAGGGAAACTTGCCGCCATCCACGATCATTCCACCGAGGCTGGTACCTCCGCCTCCGATGAATTTCGTCATGGAGTGAACGACTACGTCAGCGCCGTACTCGATCGGCCGCAACAGAATCGGCGTGGCGACCGTGTTGTCAACCACCAGCGGCACGCCATACTTATGCGCTACTTTCGCCAGGCCTTCAATGTCGGCTACGTTTCCGGCGGGATTACCAACGCTCTCGCAATAAACCGCACGAGTATTTTCGTCGATCAGCTTCTCGACATCTTCGGGCCGATCGCTAGCGGCAAACCTCGAAGTGATACCCCTTTTCGGGAAGATATGGGCGAGCAGTGTGTAGGTCGCTCCGTACAACTGAGGAGTAGAAACAATGTTATTCCCGGCTTCGGCGATGTTGATAAGGGAGTACTCGATCGCGGCCATTCCAGAGCTGACGCTAAGCCCGTCCACCCCGCCTTCCATGGCGGCCACACGCTGTTCCAGAACCGTATTGGTAGGGTTTCCGATCCGAGTGTAGATGTTCCCCTTGACATCCAGATTAAATAGAGCGGCACCGTGCTCCGCGCTATCGAACTCGAATGCGACTGTCTGATAAATGGGAACGGCAACGGCCTTGGTGGTGGGGTCGCCATCGTAACCCGCGTGGATCGCGATCGTCTCCAGCTTCATTCGTCCGTCAGCCTTTCAATGAATCCAGCCTTGCATCTACTTCGCGGTCATTGCCACGCTTCGGACCGGGGCGGAAGCCGGTTTCCGCGCCAAGTTTCTTTTGACGTTTTCGCTGAGCCGCCGAGCCGCAAATCCCGCTCCGAAAGCGAACCGCATCACCGGCCCAAAACTATTGGCCGCCGCGAGGCCCGCAAAATAAAGACCTGGAACAGATGATTCGAAGCTCGGCGAAAGTATGGGGGATCCCTCGGCAACGCTGACTTTAGAACGGATTTCATCGCTTAAGAATCCCAGTCGCATCAGATTCACTTTGTAGCCGGTCGCCGCAATGACGTGGTCGGCTTTGACATCACGCTCGCTGCCATCTGCCGCTCGTAGATGAAGCCGAACACCTCCGCCCTCCGCTTTGGCGCTTTGCAGTGCATAGCCAAGCAGACATGGAACGCGCGACATCTTATCTTTGACAAACCATCCTGCCGAGGGACCAAGTGTTCTTCTAACCAACTCCACGCGAAGATGCTCGGGCAAATAGTGGAATAACCCAGGAGCATCGGAAAAAAAACGCGATCGCATACCAGGACCCAATCCCGATTGCGGATGACGGGTCTTCTGCCATAAAGAACGGGGTTTGCCTGTCGGAGTACTATGAAACTTCAAAGCCGGCTGGCGGGCAACGAGCTGTACATCAGCGTCGGCCTCATGCAGTAATGCCGCGAGGTCGATCGCCGAAGAACCACCGCCAATCACAACTACGCTCTTTCCTCGGAATGTTCCGGGATCTGCGTGACGGAAACTATGCGACAGGAGCTCAGACGGCAGATGCGCGAGATCCTCCGGTACATATTCAAAATGCGTTATCCCAATTGCAAGCACAACGCGCCTGGCCTTGACCGTTTCTCCATCCTCGAGCCGGAGTACAAATCCTTCTGACGAACGCTCGAGACCAGTGACCAATCTATCTTCAAGTTCCGGAAGCAAGCGCTCCCTGAACGCCAATCCGTAGGCGGAAAAGGTTTCAAGACGCACAGGCAGCCCCGCGTCGGAATACTCAATTCCCTGCTCCGAGCAAAATCTGCTCAGCGTAAAGGTCTTGTCGGGATCGTAGATGTTCGAAGCGAAGCCATCAGACTTCAACATCATGCCTTTGGGCATGTGATTGAGCCAGCTGTCCATGGGACGGCCGAAAATGCGAAATGGCACGCCGCAGTGTCGAAGATGCGCGGCGACTGACAGACCATAGGGACCAGCCCCAATAACGGCGATTTCTAACATGCCAGAAAAGCTCTCCTTCAACGTCTTTCACAGAAAGTCAGAGAGATGCACTCTTGGTTTCTAAGGGGGGGAATTGAGGGGGGAACTGAGCCTAAGTGTATCATGGCCGACCCCGCCGCCAGCAAATTGCCTCCCCGCTAACTATAGTGTTCGCAATAACATAGAGAGCGATTTGATCAATCGGAACAGTCCGTCTTTGTTTTTTTCATGCCGCCCGCACCGCTTTTCTGATGGCAACGGGTGGCGGAGCCGTTTCCTCGAAGTACCGCCTAAACCTCAAGATGGGCTTTTCCAGAAAGTACCATGACAGGGTGGCCGCGGCGTAGGTTACGCAGGTCGTAACCGCAAAGGTCAGGACCGGAGAAGTCTTAAGATGCAGTGCCTTCGCCGAATCCAGCGGGATCTTCTCGAGCAAATAGATTCCGTAGCTGATCACGCCGGTATAAACCAAAAATCGATTTTTTAGAATCGCCTGCAGCAATCGCTGGTTCGAAAATAATGCTAGGTAGACAAAAGAGATCGACGCCAGCGCAACTATCGAGAAGACAAGCCATCTGAAATTGACGCTATCCAGTTCTAAAGCTAGCGGAATCGAAACCAGCAACGAGACCCAGGCAAGCGTCAGGAATCGAGACGGAATAAAACTCCCGGAACGAACAACAATTGCCAAGAGCGCGCCAAACATCAATCCATCCAAACGACAAAAAGTATTGGAGTATATGTTGACGTGATGCAATGAGAGATAAAACCTTAGAGCCGGGGAAAGACAAATCACCGCAATCGCGATCTTGCATAGTTTTGCTTCATCGCAAAACCGAACGACCAGGGGCCAAGTCAGATAAAACTGTTCCTCAACCGCGAGCGACCACGTAACGCCCAATAGTCCCGCAGCCATGGTCGGAACGGGCACGAGGAAATTTTGTAAAAACAACGGAAAGGCCCACCAAGGCGACGACTGTGCATCGAAAATGACCTGGCTCTCCGATGGACGAATATGCGGAACAACCACAAACATAAAAAGTAGCGCCGCATAATACAGTGGCCAGATTCGAAGACAGCGCCGCCCATAAAACCTCTTAAAGTAGCCGTCTGAACCCTTGGTCTCGAGGAGGATCCCTGTGATCAAGAATCCTGATAAGACAAAGAAAAGATCAACTCCCATCCAGCCATACTTCGCAATCAGACCCAGATGCGCAGAAGGATCCGGCTCCGTGTTATGGACCAACACCAACAGTACGGCGACCCCACGTACTGCATCCAATTGACGGATTCTCATCACAGCAGCGTCCAACTAGCATTTCCAGGGCAGGCAAGAATTTCTCGGGGAATTGAAAAATACCTTCCGGCGGTCACAATCGATCAACGATCACTGATAGGACGCCGTGACGATTCGGCCCATTCAGAAGCCTCTCTTGATCGCCAGATAGGGGATAAGAGCCAGTTCAGCCAGTCCGGGAAGCGGATCTGCGCCACTAAAAACCGCCTCCACGTTGCAATCCCTTAAAGAACCGATATAGCTGCTCAAACTGGTATCACCGCTCAGGATTGCCATCATGGCAGCAGGAATGTCCGTAGTCGTACGAACCCAGGAAAATCCGGGGCGACCTTTGCTGATCGAAACCGGCAAACCAACTTGATCACTGTAGAGCATATAGCTAAAATCCACGCCCGCCGCGTGCCCCAGGCTGTGGTAGCCCCAGGTTCGGGCGTTCACATCAAGCAGCTTGTACTGAGAATCGCGCGGATCGAGCTTGTACTCCACTTCCACCAGTCCGTAGTAGTCGATCGCACGCAAGAACCGTTCCGACAGCTCCTCAAGTATCGGAAGGTCCACCGTCTCCACATAGGTGCTGGCCCGTCCAAACTCAAGTGGGTGTTGGCGTCTACGCCTTGCCACCATCTTCCCAACCGCTTGTCCATCCCGGAAGAACGCGCAATAAGAGAACTGTTGGCTGCCTCCACCCGGAATAAGTTCTTGCACCATAATCTCGCCATTACCCGCGAGGTTAGATGCCTTCTGGAACAATTGTTCTAACTCATGTCGGCTATTCGCGCGCCAAGCCTTAGCCTTCGTAGCGTATATAAAATGTTCCTTGATCGCCGGTTTAATTACAAAGGGCGGCGCAAAATCAACGAGTGAGCGTAGTTGTTCAACATTCTCGGGATAGTGAGTGACGGGCACGCAAATATCAAGTTTCCGCGCCAAATCATAAGTATTTCTCTTGTCCCAGGCCCACTTCACGCTGTCCCATTCCGGAGTAGGAACTCTAAACACTTCGCACAGTTCGGCGCGATATCGCGAAATGGCTGCGACCAGCTCTTCCCGAGTTGGATAGAGAACCCAGCCCTGCAATCCGAAACGCTTCCCTATTTCGATTAGCCCATCAATTGTCTTACGAGCATCATGTAAGTCAGGGAAGTTGACAAATCGCTTGGCATACCGTGAGTATCGAGAGATCGAACGCTCATCGTCCACGACGCAGACAGGCACTCCATGCATACCAAGGCTACGAACAATACCGAGCCCCTGGTAGTCGCCACCAATTACGATCGCGCCGACCGGGCTAGTCGCCTGAGGAAAGGTGGGCAGCGTTGCAATGGGCTGGGTCAATGCCATCACTGATCAGTCGGTTCTCAATTGCTGACGCTGCTCTGGTTTTGCGCAACGGACCGTAGCAACTCGGTGGAAGCAAATTCGGCGCCCGAAACAAATCCAAGGAGAGGGCCAAAACTCCTGGCCGCAACTTTCCCAAGGAAGTGCAAGCCAGGAATTGACGACTCCAGCCCGCGCTTGAGCACGGGAAACCCATTCACATTTTGCACTTGCTTCAACAACGACTGCGATAAGAACGAGTACCCCGAAACGTCGACCCGAAAGCCCGTGGCAAGAAGCGCATGGTCGACAAGTCGGTCAGTTCCATCACTAAGGTGAAGACGAAGCTTGCCGCCCGAAACCGACGCAGAGGCAACCTTCCGCCCCAAAGTAATTGGAATTCCCGCGACACGCGACTGCAGCCACCCGGCTCCGGCTGGCCGGATCGCACGATAGGCGGTGCGGTCCTGAAATGAGCGCGGGAAACGTCGAAATACATGGGGCATCGACACCAGACGGCTGATGCCCGCAGGTCCAACGTCCCTATTCGAGTAGAGTATCTTCGAGATAATCCCGATATGATGCAACCTTGGATGCAAACCAACCCAGTTGAGAGTTTTGGCTCGCGCAATTACCTCTACCTGAGATCCCGACTCTTTTAAAAGCGCCGCCGACTCCAATGCACTCTGTCCAGCGCCGATCACAGCCACCGTCTGATTCTTGAATTTTCGCAAGTCGTTGCGCTCGCTTGTATGCGACGCCAGCGCAGCGGGGATATCAGCAAACTCCGGCGGGCGAGAAGCGAAGGCGCTGATTCCTCCTGCGACCACAACACGCCGGGATGTAAACACTTCGCCATCCGCCAAACAAAGCTTGAATCCGCGGGGATCCCGGTCGACACTAGCGACAAACCTCTGGTCTAGATCAGGGACGGCACGCCGCTGATACCAAAGTCCGTAGTCAACAAACCGGTCTAGCGGAATGGGCTTCGATACGTGGTTTCCGTTTTGACGGCAATACTCATCGAGCGTAAATT
>JBAWAI010000172.1:0-2449 GCA_049589215.1 Terriglobales bacterium
CAGCAGGAACTTAAGCCGCGCTGGAAAAGCTGCACCGAAGAGGTCGACGACTACCTGGGCGAAGCTCTGGGCCAAGCCTATGTAGAAAAATATTTCAGCCTTGACGCCAAGCAACAGGCGCTCAGGATGGTGAAGGAAATCGAGGCGGCCATGGAGCAGGACATCGACGGTTTGACGTGGATGTCGCCCGCCACCAAACAGCAGGCACTGGCCAAACTGCACAGCATGGCCAACAAGATCGGGTATCCCGACAAGTGGCGCGACTACAGCAAACTTGAAATCGCCCGCGGCGACGAACTTGGCAACGTCGAACGCGCCCGTCAGTTCCGATTTAATTGTGCCCTGGCCAAGATCGGCAAGCCGCTGGACCGCAGCGAGTGGGGCATGACTCCTCCTACCGTTAACGCATACTACAGCCCCCAGATGAACGACATCAACTTCCCCGCCGGCGTGCTCCAGCCCCCGGCCTTCGACCTGCGCTCTGACGCCGCTCCGAACTACGGCGATACCGGCGGCACCATCGGACACGAGCTCACCCACGGCTTCGACGATCAAGGCCGCAAGTTCGATGCTCAGGGCAATCTGCGCGACTGGTGGACCGAAGAAGATGGGAAGGAATTTGTGAAGCGCGCCAGTTGCATCTCCGACCAGTATTCCAGCTACACGATTATTGACGACATCAAGATCAACGGCAAGCTGACGCTCGGCGAGGATGTCGCCGACCTCGGCGGCCTTCTCTTGGCCTACATGGCATGGAAAGCGGACACAAAAGGCCAAGACTTGGAACCGATCGAGGGTCTCACCCCCGAGCAGCGCTTCTTCGTCGGCTACGGACAGAGCTGGTGCGGCCAGAGTCGCGACGAAACCAAACGCTTCCGCGCCACCGTAGACCCGCATTCCCCCGAAAAATACCGCACCAACGGCGTAGTCTCGAACATGCCGGAATTCCAGGAGGCCTTCCACTGCAAGGCCGAGGCGCCCATGGTAAATAAAAACCGGTGCAGAGTGTGGTAGTAGGGATTCCCATTTATACAGACTGAGAATAGGAATGCAGCAGCAGTCGGTAAAATATTCCTCGCCGTTGTCACCAATGCTTTGAGCGAAGAACCATCCGGTTGCCCTGGGCCGGGAATTCTCAATGAGTGAAATCGCCTGTGGGTGTTGAAAAAAGGCTATTCGGAAGCGAAGGTTGGCGGGTACGGGCGGTGCAGCGAGGATTTTTGCAAGGATGAAGATTAAATCGTAACTGTGTTTGGTCTCGGCACTTGGCTGAGGAAGCGAACCAGCCGTTTGATATTTTGCGCCGTTGCGGCCAGGAAGAACTGCTCCCGCACAAACTTTAATCGCCGCAAACGCAGACGACGCAATCCGATCTGATTCTTGAGTTCGGCAAACAACGCTTCCACCTTCTTTCTCTTTCTCTGCGCGTCCATAAAGGCGGCGGTGTTCACCAGATCGCGAGCCCGTTGCCGAGCCGGTTCGTGCACGTGGATGGCGAGATACTTGATCGGCGACGTGGTGCACTGCGCTTTCTGCGGGCACGTGCCGCAGCGTTTGCGCGTCCCGATGTAAACGTGAGTGCGATTGCGAGTGCTGTGTCCGCCATAGTTGTGGTTGGGAGGCGACGATGTATTTGGAAATCGGGATGGCGGGGCACAAACCATTTACGGCGGACGAGTTCGTGTCCGAGTGGCGCGCTTTTGCCCGCCGATAAAAAAGAACGCCGCGAGATGAAAAAGCAGCTGATCGGGTGGAAGACCTCGCGTGACAAAACAAGGCTGACATTCGGACGCGTCTCGTCGATCGTCCGAGACAGCGAAGGACGCGTCTTACAATTGGCGCAGAGCGGGTACTATCCTTCGACTGGGGCCACAAACAGCAATGGAACGCTTTGCGACCCGCAGACGGAGAGAGTGACGTGGTTTGACAGGCCCGACTCGGTGCCACTAAAAGGACTCAGCGCTGGTCAATACGTCGAAGAACCCGACTTCCGGTCGCTGCCCTGGGAGTACCAGCATGTTTTTGGTTCACGCCACCCACCGGTTGGGAAGATGCAAGATCTCGGCTACCAGGAGATTGAGGGGATTCGGGCCACAACTCGAACACGGTGCCCGACTCATTAGCGCCGCCTCCATATGTTGCACCGTAGAGATTTCCGGAGGCGTCGAAGATCAGGCCAGCTTGGGGATTGGATCCATCCGTGAAGTTGAAACTTTGCAAAATTGTTTCCGTCCAGCTACCACCCGCTTCTGGCGTCAGCTCGAACACCGCCCCCAAGTAATAGGCGCCGCCACTTCCGGTCGTGCCGTAGAGGTTGCCGAAGGTATCGAAGACCATGCTGGCGTAGGGATCGGCCCCGTCGGGGACATTGCCGAAGCTATACAGAATCTTCTCCCTCCAGCCCCCACCCCCTTTGGGTGTCAACTCGAACGCCGTCCCCGAGCTGTAA
>JBAWAI010000173.1:0-1830 GCA_049589215.1 Terriglobales bacterium
TCCCTGAACCCTGTGTCTTTTTATTCTATTGATTTTCCGGGTTCGTTTATGCGGCTTGCTGCAGCTTCTGCATGCGCGCCTTCATTTCGCTGTCTGAAACATCTTCAACGTGAGTTGCTATGCCCCAGAAGTGGCCGAACGGATCCTGAAGAAAACCGGACCGGTCTCCATAAAACTGGTCCTGTACCGGCTTAATAATCTTGGCTCCCTCCGCAACCGCCTTATCCACCACGCGGTCGACGTCCGGCAGGTAGAGGTAGAGGCTTACGGGACTGTTGCCGATGGTGGTAGCGCTGGTTGCGCCCATCTTCGAATTCTCTTCCGCAAGCATGATGCGCGAGTCGCCGATCTGAAGCTCGGCGTGGCCGACCTTGCCGCCTGGCCCGTCCATGCGAACGACCACCTTGGCATCGAAAACCTTCTTGTAATAATCGATCGCCTGGGCCGCACCCTTAATTACCAGGTATGGAGTAACCGTGTTGTAGCCTTTTGGGATGTATGGGACTTTGCTCATGATTTTCTCCTTCAGAAATGGATTGATTGAAGGTTGAGGTTTCAGCGCGCAACCGGACCCACGGTCCGTAGTGCTCTGTTGTTTTCTATATACCAACACAAAGGGAGGTGGAAGTCCATACGGTGGAATCGGCGGACATCCTGCGCGCTGTTTGCCATACGCCAGGCCATAGTCGATGTTGTGTTAAGCCCGGATCAGGCGCTTGCGCAGCCGCCTGCTCATCTTTCGCAACAACCGCCGGCACGCGCAACGACCGCCGGCAAATACGGAAAGGTCGTCGACGGCTTCGATGTCACTGACTGCTTGTCTCTTCGAAATTCTTTGAGGGATTGCGCCTTCAACGGGACAAAACCGGCGAACTTGGCGGGTGCGCGACATCATACAACACGGCCGGCCGTCTATGATTATGTTCTAGCCCGATAGACCCATGCCCGAACTACCCGACATCGTCGTCTACATTGAAGCGCTGGAGAAGCGCATCCTCGGCAAGCGCCTCGAGCGAGTGCGTATCGCCAGCCCGTTTCTGTTGCGCACAGCAACTCCGCCCCTGGCCAGCGCGGAAAACCAGAAGGTTACGCGGTTGCGCCGAATCGGCAAGCGCATTTGCATCGGATTGGAAAATGACACCTGGCTGGTCCTGCACCTGATGATCGCCGGACGCCTGCACTGGAAAAAGCGCGATGCAAAGCTTTCACCTCCGCGCGGTCTCGCAGCGTTTGACTTTGAAAATGGCACGCTTCTCTGGACCGAGGCTGGCTCAAAGAAACGCGCGTCGCTGCATGTGGTCGCGGGCGAAACGGGCCTGGCAGCGCTCGATCCCGGCGGAATCGAAGTTCTCGATATCGACCTCGATCAATTTTCGAAGACGCTCACATCCGCGAACCATACGCTAAAACGCGCACTGTCCGATCCGCGTCTTTTCAGCGGAATTGGGAACGCTTACTCGGATGAGATTTTGTTTGAGGCGCGTCTTTCACCCCTTGCCCTCACGCAGAAATTAAAACGCGAAGAGATCGAACGCCTGTTCGAGGCCGTGCGGAAGAACCTGACGGATTGGACAGCACGTCTGCGACAAGAAGCGGGCGACGAATTTCCAGAGAAGGTCACGGCCTTTCGCGAAGGCATGGCCGTTCACGGACGATACAAAGAACTCTGTCCGCGCTGCGGAGCGAAGATTCAGCGCATTCGCTATGCGGCGAACGAAACCAATTATTGCCCAAATTGCCAAACTGGAGGAAAGTTGCTCGCCGATCGTTCGCTCTCGCGCTTGCTGCGAGAAGATTGGCCGAAAAGTCCGGAAGAGTTGGAGATGCTAA
>JBAWAI010000174.1:0-1792 GCA_049589215.1 Terriglobales bacterium
GTCTTTGAGATTGCTGACCAGCGCGGATTTTGGGACGTCGAGGCCGATGCGCTGCATGGCGTCTTTGAAGAACAGACGGTCTTCCGCTTTTTTTATGGCGCTGATCTGCGCGCCGATTAGCTGCACATTGTATTTTTCGAGCACGCCGCTGTCGGCGAGTTCGATGGCGAGGTTGAGCGCGGTTTGTCCGCCCACAGTCGGGAGCACGGCGAAGCCCGCGGATGGCGACATTTCGCGTTCGATGCGAATGATCTCTTCGAGATATTCGCGAGTGAGCGGTTCGATGTAAGTGCGGTCGGCGGACTCGGGATCGGTCATGATGGTGGCCGGGTTCGAGTTGGCGAGCACGACTTCAAAACCCTCGGACTTGAGCGCCTTGCAGGCTTGCGTGCCGGAGTAATCGAACTCGGCGGATTGGCCGATGACGATGGGGCCGGAGCCTAGGATCAGGATTTTCGAGATGTCGGTTCGTTTAGGCATTTGAGTTATCTGACCGCCGCTACGTGCTTCTTGTCTTGAAGCCGCTTTACTTTTCCTTCTCGCATCAAGATCCCGAGCAGACTGTAGCTCAAGTAATTTTTCGAGCCGCCACCATAGTCGCTCTGCAGACCGAGGCACTTAGCGACCTCATAATTAGTTACGCCGCCCTTGTTGGCTTGGGTCGTTTCGAATACTGCACTCTTTAGATGGTCGAGAGCGATCTGGGCCTTCTCGACAGCGCCGGACGGTACAATCACGCCGCGACTCCTACCGAGCGCCATCCCGCTTGGCACTACCGCATTTGTAAGGAGGCCGCCACGATCTTCCGTTCCAAACGCGCTGATCAGTTCCGCTTCAATCCTCAGAGCTTCGGCTTCTGATAACCCTTCCACCAGCTTGACCGTGAGCACTTCTAGTCCGGCCGCATGAATCTGCCGAATCCGTTCACCCTTGGCGGATTGATCGACGCGAAGCTCGTGCTCCCAAGCTCGAGTCCCAGCACCCTTGCCGATATAAAAAGGACGGGCGGGACTCAATCGCGGATCTTTCAAAGCGTAAACATAGAAGACGCTTTGGTCCTTCACCGCTTGAACTCCTCCATCATCTTTACAAAGTCTCTGAACAAGTAATGTGAATCGTGCGGGCCCGGCGCTGCTTCCGGATGGTACTGCACTGTGAAGAGCGGCAGGTTTCTGTGCCGCATGCCTTCCAGCGTCTGGTCGTTCAGATCCATGTGAGTTAGTTCAACTTCACTTTGCGGGAGCGAGTCGGGATCGACCGCGAAATTGTGGTTGTGGGCGGTGATTTCTACTTTGCCTGACTGCAACTGCTTTACTGGATGGTTGCCGCCGTGGTGTCCAAATTTTAGTTTGAAGGTTTTGCCGCCTAGAGCTATGCCGGTTAGCTGATGGCCGAGGCAGATTCCAAAGATGGGTTGGCGTCCCATCAGGCGGCGGATGTTATCGACTGCGTAGGTGCAGGGCTCGGGGTCGCCGGGGCCGTTGGAGAGGAAGACTCCGTCGGGCTTCAGGGCGAGCACGTCTTCGGCGGTGGTTTGCGCCGGGACCACCGTTACTTTGCAGCCTTCGCCGCGCAGCTTGCGCAGGATGTTTTGCTTGATGCCGTAGTCGTAGGCGACTACGTGGAAGCGCGGCGGCTCATCTTTTACGCCGACGATTTCGTCGGGGAGGTGCGAGCGCTCGCCCGTCTCCCAGACGTACGTATTTTTCGTGCTGACTACTTTGGCCAGATCCTGGCCGTCCATTTTAGGGATGGCGCGGGCTTTGGTGATTAGTTTTTCGGCGTCGGCTTC
>JBAWAI010000175.1:0-8386 GCA_049589215.1 Terriglobales bacterium
TTCCCCGTGGTCGTCGGCAATTTTTTTGTCAGGAACGATGGCCGCGAGATGCAGGCCTGGCAGAGCCTGATGACGTTTCCGACGTTGGAAGGCCCGGAGGACATTGCTGACTCTGCATGGGAGCGAGGCGATTTTTCGGCGGACGTGGTAGAGCGCGTTCAGCGGCTGATACCCGGCTTCTCGCCGACTGAAGGGAAGTGCGCGGAGCGCGAAGAGGCGCGCGCAGATAAAGAACGCGAGGCTGACGCGGAAGCAGATAAAGATGTGCGCGAGGACAAAGCCAAAGTTGATAAAGACAAACCCAAAGCGGAGAAAATTGAAGGAAAGATCGTCCTCGTCGTCAAGAACCGGGCAGCCGGCCAACTGTCAATACATGGCGCGAGCGGTGACACCATCTACTTTTGCCTGGGCGACGAAGCCTTCGGGCGCGGGCCGTTTAAATATGATTTGCGGATTGACGCTGCGAAAGATGGCAAGGTCAACGTGAACGGCTATGTCGTCCCGCTGCTGGTGCCGGTGGCCGGACAGGAATTCACCGCGCCGAAACATTAGCGTTTAAATTTTGAACGCATTGCGTCTGATGGCGTCCGTTTCTGAAGTGAACGAATCGCCGCGTCTCATCGCTCGCGCTCACGAGCGTTTCAAAAACAGCGCGGCCAGCGGCGGCAAAGTTAGCCGCAGCGTGTAGGGCCGGCCATGCGTCGACTCCTGCAACGCCTCCGTCCCTCCCATGTTTCCTACCCCGCTGCCACCATATTCGACGGCATCGCTGTTGAGAAGTTCTTTCCAGTATCCGCCCTGGGGCACGCCCACCCTGTAGCCGAGCCGCGGCACGGGCGTGAAGTTGCAGGCCACCAGAATCGCATCGTGCTCGGTCTGGCCCTTGCGCAACAGGGAAACCGCGCTGGTGGGTGCGTCATTGCAGTCGACCCACTCAAAGCCGCGCGGATCGTTATCGAACCAGTGCATCGCCTGCTGGCTCGAGTAGAGCTTGTTGAGCTGCTCAACCCAGCTCATCAACCCGCGATGCCGCGGGAATTCGAGCAGGTTCCAATCCAGGCTGCGGTCGTGCGACCACTCGCGGTATTGCCCAAACTCGCCGCCCATGAAGAGCAGCTTCTTTCCCGGCTGCGCGAACATGTAAGCAAACAGCAGCCGCAGGTTGGCGAATTTTTGCCAGTCATCACCAGGCATCTTGCCGATCAGCGAGCCTTTGCCGTGCACCACCTCGTCGTGGCTGAGCGGCAAAACAAAATTCTCGTGGAAGGAATAGAGCATGCGGAATGTGAGCTTGTTGTGATGGTACTGCCGGTGAATCGGGTCCTGGCTGAAGTACTCGAGCGTGTCGTGCATCCAGCCCATGTCCCACTTGAAGCCGAAGCCGAGGCCGCCGAGATGGGTGGGGCGCGAGACCATGGGATATGAAGTTGACTCTTCCGCATAGGTCTGAATGTCGGGATGCTCCCCATAGGCTTCGAGATTGAAGCGGCGCAGGAAGTCGATGGCTTCGAGGTTTTCGCGGCCACCGAAGCGGTTGGGAATCCATTCACCCTCTTTGCGCGAGTAGTCGAGGTAGAGCATGGAGGCGACCGCGTCCACGCGCAGGCCGTCGGCATGATATTTGTCGAGCCAGAACATCGCGCTCGAAAGAAGAAAGCTGCGCACCTCGCTGCGCCCGTAGTTAAAGATGAGCGTCTTCCAGTCGGGATGAAATCCCTGGCGCGCGTCGGAGTGCTCAAACAAATGCGTGCCATCGAAAAATGCGAGGCCGTGGCCGTCGGAAGGGAAGTGCGATGGCACCCAGTCGAGAATTACGCCGATGTTGTGCTGATGCAGGTAGTCGATCATGTACATCAGGTCCTGCGGCGTACCAAAACGCGCGCTGGGCGCGAAGTAGCCCGTGGTCTGGTATCCCCATGAGCCGTAAAAAGGATGCTCCATCACGGGCAACAGTTCGACGTGCGTGAAGCCGAGCTTGTTGATGTAGTCGGCGAGTCGAGGCGCGATCTCGCGATAGGTGAGCGGACGGTTGCCCTCTTCTGGAAGGCGCATCCAGGAACCGAGATGCATTTCGTAAATCGAGATTGGAGCGTGCGTCGAATTCTCAGCGCCGCGTTTTTCCAGATACACCGCGTCATTCCATTTGTAAGTTAGATCCCACACTACCGAGGCGGTGAGCGGCGGCTTCTCATCCAAAATTGCTATCGGATCGGCGCGGTCGCTCTCGTATTTGTTCTGGGTCGAAGCGATGTGGAACTTGTAAAGCCCGCCTTTCGTGACGCCAGAGATGAAGCCCTCCCAGATTCCGGAAGAGCCGCGCGCCCGCAGTTGATGGGCATCGGGATTCCAGCCGTTGAAGCTGCCGATGACCGAAACCCGATGAGCATTCGGCGCCCACACTCCAAAGACTGCGCCCGCCGTGCCGGCCGCTTCCACCAGGTGCGCGCCCAGCTTGTCGTGGATGCGGTAATGGCTGCCCTCGTTGAAAAGATAGAAATCTTCCGGCGTCAGCAGCGAAACGTCATAGCGGACAAGCGACGAATCCTGGCCGGTTTCGGGCGATGTAGCCTTCGGCGTCATAGGTGAGATAAGTGTAGCCGAATAGTCACAGGATGACGTTGGTACCTTGTGCCATACTGAATTTTTACCGATAGAGTAGGTGGAAGTCCGTATCCCATGGCCAAAGTGCGCGTCGTAGTTCTATGGCACCAGCACCAGCCTTTTTATAAAGACCTTGTTACAGGACAGTACCGTCTGCCCTGGACACGACTGCACGCGCTCAAGGATTACTATGGCATGGTGAAGTTGCTGGACGAGTTCCCGAACGTCCACCAGACGTTCAATCTCGTGCCTTCGCTCATCCGGCAGATTGAAGACTACGTTTCGGGAGAGGCGCACGATCCGTTTTTGCAGGTGGCTAGCCGCCCAGCAAGAGACCTGACGCTCGAGGATCGCCGTTTTGCTTTGCAGTATCTTTTTCAGGCGCATCCCGCCAATGTGATCGGCCGCTATCCGCGCTATGCCGAGCTGTTCGATAAATTTCGCAACGCCGGCGCGGTCGCTGAAAAGGCCGAGAGATATTTTCTGCCGCAGGACTTAACCGATTTGCAGGTGCTCTCGCAGATTGGATGGTTCGATGAATACTTTCTTGAAGAAAAAGACGTTGCGGAGTTGATCCGCAAAGGTCGAAATTATTCGCTGGACGATCAGCGCCTGGTGATCGCTCGCGAGCGCGAGCTGCTGGCGCGGGTTTTGCCGGCCCATGCCGAGGCGGCTCGCAAAGGCAGCATCGAGATTTCGACTTCGCCTTTTTACCATCCCATTCTGCCGCTGGTGTGCGATACGAACGCGGGCGCAGTTTCGACGCCCGGCTTGCCTCTGCCGCGCAATCGCTATCACCATCCCCTCGACGCGCGCGAACAGCTGCTGCGCGGAATCGAGCTCCATGAAAAAGTGTTTGGCATTCGTCCGCAGGGCGTGTGGCCGTCCGAGGGCAGCGTCTCAGAAGAAGTGCTCGGCATCGCGCACCAACTGGGCGTCAAGTGGATGGCGACCGATGAGGGCGTGCTCGGGCGCACGCTTGGAACTTTCTTCGAGCGCGACTGCAACGGCTATCTGAACGCCGAGCAGGCGCGGCGTCTGTATACGATTTATCGCTACGAAAATGCCGGCGCGGAAATGAATATGATTTTCCGCGACCACACGCTCTCTGACCTGATCGGCTTCGTCTACTCCGGCATGCCACCCCAGGATGCCGCGAACAACCTGATCCACAAAATAAAGGAGTCGGCGCGGCCGGTTGTCGACTCTGGCCAGGACGCGATGGTGCCCATCATTCTTGATGGCGAGAATGCATGGGAATATTATCCGCGCTCGGGGCGCGAGTTTCTGCGCCGGTTCTACGACGCGTTGCAAAACGATCCGCAGCTTGAAGCGGTGACGGTGAGCGAGGCGATCGAGCGTCACAAAAATAAGCCCGAGCTCAAATCGCTGGTGCCGGGCTCGTGGATCAACGCCAATTTTAATGTCTGGATCGGCGCTCCCGAAGACAACAAGGCCTGGGATTATCTCTACGAGGCGCGCGAGTTCTACACGCAGGCGAGCGGCGCGGCCACCGAAGCGCAACGCAAGCTGGCGTGGGAAGAGATTCTGATCGCCGAGGGCAGCGACTGGAACTGGTGGTATGGGCCGGAGCATCACTCGGCCAACGATCGCGATTTCGACGAGCTTTATCGCAAGCACCTGTCGAACGTCTATCAGGCGCTGGGCGGCGTTCCGCCGGATTATTTGTCGCAGCCCATCACCGGCGTAGCCGCGCGCCCGGAGATCACGCCGCAGAGCGCATATATTCATCCGCGCGTTACGGGAGACATGGTGCGCTACTTCGAATGGATGGGCGCGGCGCGCCATACGTCTGACAAGCGTTCGGGCTCAATGCACGGCAAACAGTTTTTGATGGATGGAGTGTTTGCCGGGATCGACGAAAAGTATTTGTATGGACGGCTGGATTTTGCCGGCCAGGTTCCCGACGAATCATTCGAGCTGGTCGTGAATGTGGAGTCGTGGGTGAACCACGCGGCCGCCCCGAGGCGCGAGCTGAAGCTGGATGTGGCCGTGAACGCCGCCGCGACTAACGGGAGTAATAGTAATAAGGATGGCCGGCGGATCCGCGAATGGAAAGTGTTGCAGGCGGATGAAGGAGAGCTGGCCAGTTCGGCATCGCCAGATTGCTTCAACGGAGATCGCGCGAACGGGGACGGCCCAGATGAAGACCTCGGGAACGGAAATGTCGTCGCTGCAAACGACGGCGCGCGGGTGGCGCTGGCTCGGAATTTTGAATTCCGCCTGCCGCTGACGTGGCTGCTGGCGGCTCCGCTTGATCTCGAACGCGTCCGCGGACCGAAGAGCTCCGAGTCGCTGACCGCTCGCTTGCGTCTGCGCTTCAGCCTGTGGAAGAACCGCTTGCCAGTCGACGCGCTGCCCGTCGAAGGATGGATCGAGCTGGAGTTGCTGGCCGAGGAGGATCTGCTGGCGAATGGGGGATGAGGCGCACGGGAATTAGCAGATGACTGCGCGGGTCGCCGCTATTTAATCTTCGCGATCCCAGGTCAGTCTGGGAACCCGCCGCTAGTTCGAGTAATGGTGCATGTGGTGCATGATCGCGCAACTGATGTGACCGAGAACAAACCAGAATATTGCCTGGAGTACCGTCTTAGCTGTTTGGCTCATGCGAACATGATGCCATAGGGCGATGGTGAAGCGAGACTCGTTTTCGGTTCCCGCTACTGTCCCGCCGGCGCGCTCGTCATCACCATTGGCCGATTCAACTCCATCACCAGCTCCGTGCCCGCGGGCAGTGTTGCCGAGCGATGCTTGCCTAGCCAGTGGCTGACGGTTACGGTCGCGGCGATTGCTCCGCCGATGAAGACGCCTTTCGCGCCGCCGATCAGGCCTCCGATCAGCATTCCGCCGCCCGTGCCCGTGGCGACTTCGGTCACGTCTTTTCCGTCATGACCGGCCCCTTTGTACTGGCCCTCGGTATTGACGTCGGTGCCGTGGCCGCGGTCGGTGTCGATGAGCGTCGCGTTCAGCATGAAGCGCTCGCCGCTCGGCAGAACGAGATTCTCGGGAAAGATCGCGATCGTCGGCTTGCCGGCAATGCGCCGCGGCTCGGTCGATTTGGTGACGCGGCCTTCGACAGTGGTGCCGACCGGGATCACGGTCTTGCCGTCCATGACGACCGGCTCGGTAACGCGCGCGGAAAATGGATCACCTGCTTTCGAACTGAAGGTCGCCAGGGTTGTGTCAAGTTTCATTTTGACGGCCGTGCCGGTGGGCAGGGAAGTCTGCGCCACGCCCAGAGCCGCAATAAGCAGCAAGCTTGCGAGAACGACGACTTTCTTCATGGAACCTCCTAAAGTGTGTATAGTCAATGATATACGGCCAATTCTGTAACTACGCTTGTGTATGGCCGATTCCGTATTGCTGTTTCTGTATTGCCGTCTCTGGACCAATTCCCAAAGCTCGTCCTCGCCCGCCGCCTTCACCGTAAACCGGAATCAGCCCTTCCTTCCCGCAACCTCAGCAAGCGCTTGCAGCACTTCATCCACCGCAACCCGATCATGCTGCCCCGCCCCGCGGTAGATGTAGCGAACCACACCTCCGGCATCGATGACGAGCGTCGCCGGATACGCGATATTTAATGCGTCCAGCGAGAGCGCGTTGTGCAGGCCGTAAGCCTTGGTCACGGTGCGATCCTCATCGAGCAAAAACGGCCACGAGATCGGATGCTTCGATAAAAACGTGCCCGGTTTCCACACGCCGTCGCGCATCTCCGCGGCGATGAACGCGACCTGGGCGCCGACCATTTCGATCTGCGATTTGTGCGACTCGAACTGAGCCATGCGCTTCACGCAATTCGGTCACCATGTGCCGCGCAGAAATTCAAGAATGAGCGGGCCGTGCTCCTGCAAGCTCTCCCGGCTGAACGTACCGTCACGATTGGCGGCGGAGAGCGAAAACTCCGGCGCCTTGGATCCGATCTCAAGCGTGTCGGTGCGGTCTTTGATCTGCGCGACCATCTGCAATCGACTTTAAGCGAGGTGAAATTACGGGACAATAACGGGCGTGGTACGCGGAGGGATCATCGAAGCTAACCAAGAGAGAATTGCGGGCAGAGCTATGCGTACTCGAACGGCCGCGCTTCGGCGCTCTTCCAGAAGTAGGCAAGGATGATCACGCTGGCGACCGCCGCATAGGCGCACCACACCGACGTGAAGGCGTAGCGCTTGACGGCCATTACGATCAGCAGTATGGCCAGGTTCGCGGCGCCAAAAAGTACCATCATTTTGATCTTCGAGAAAAAGAGCGAACCGCAAGTCGCGATCACATAGAGGACCGCAACCGTCATGTTGTTAGTCGCCTGATTGATGTACACGATGCTGTTGCCGCGTACGTACACTTCGGTCGGAAACGCCGTGAGCGCCCACAGAATATAGAGCGTCGTGGCAGCGCCGATTACAGCGAAGGGCAGCATGAATTGACGGCTCCTGCGGTCAGACTCGAAGAGCAGCACGGCGAGCGACACCAGGAATGGGAGCAGTCCCTGGGCATACAGCATGAACGCGGCCCCCATATCGTGCGCGACCGCCGGCGAGAGGATGCCATCCAGTCCCAGCCAGACGAAGCCCTCGATGAATTGATGAATGGCAAACAGCGTGGGCAGGGCCGCGAAGAGCACTTCGCGACGGTGTTTGACCTTCGCCAATGTAGCTACACCGGCGGCGGCGAGAACGCCGCTGCCTACAAAGTTGATGGTCGCTGAAAAACACACGGGTCGTTTCTCCGTTTGCGCAGGCTGAGGATTAAAGATGAAAAAGATACACCGGCGCCGAGCGAATACAAAGTATTTTTGCGGAGTCCGTTCTTTGGGGCAAGGAGGGGGCCGGGTTTTTCCACGTCCGATATAATTTCGATTTGCAAATCAGCGATGATGTTCTCAAATCAGCATCATTAGTTTCAGAAGAATAGAGGACGCACTTATGCCAATCACCAGCATCGCCGAAGTTCGTGGACGCCAGGTGCTCGACTCGCGTGGCAATCCCACGGTGGAAGCGGAAATATTTCTTGAAGGCGGCGCCAGCGCCTCAGCCATTGTGCCGAGCGGCGCATCCACGGGTGAGCACGAGGCTGTCGAACTGCGTGACGGCGACCAGGCTCTGTACCTCGGCAAGGGCGTGCTGAAGGCAGTCGAAAATGTGAATGGCGAAATCGCCGACGCCGTGGCCGGCTTCGACGCAGCCGACCAGCGCGGACTCGACGCAAAGATGATCGAAGTCGACGGCACGCCGAATAAAGGCAGGCTGGGCGCGAATGCAATTCTCGCGGTCTCCATGGCAGCGGCTCGAGCGGCCGCCAATTCTTTCGACCTGCCGCTCTATCGCTATATCGGAGGCGCCGCGGCCAATGTGCTGCCGACTCCGATGATGAATATTTTGAATGGCGGCGCGCACGCCGACAACAACGTCGACTTCCAGGAATTCATGGTCATGCCGGTCGGAGCCGAGTCTTTCTCTGAGGCGTTGCGCTGGGGCGTCGAAGTTTTTCACACGCTGAAAGGCGTGCTCAAGAAGCGCGGCTACAACACCGCCGTTGGCGACGAAGGCGGATTCGCGCCCTCGGTGAAATCAAACGTCGAAGCCATCGAGGTCGTGCTCGAAGCCATTCAGCAAGCCGGCTACAAGCCCGGCAAAGATATCGCCATCGCCCTCGATCCCGCCGCCAGCGAGTTCTACAAAGACGGCAAATACATTTTCAAGAAGTCCGACAAGTCAGAGAAAAGTTCCGACGACATGATTCG
Source organism: Terriglobales bacterium (assembly GCA_049589215.1). Taxonomy (GTDB): domain Bacteria; phylum Acidobacteriota; class Terriglobia; order Terriglobales; family Acidobacteriaceae; genus Acidiflorens. The sequence goes on from JBAWAI010000175.1 coordinate 8,360, forward strand.
CTACTGGGCTAAGTGGGTGAAGGACTA
>JBAWAI010000176.1:0-3495 GCA_049589215.1 Terriglobales bacterium
CGGAGAATCAGGAGATCGTGGTGCGCGGTCCGAATATTTTTCCCGGCTATTGGGACCGCACCGAAGAGACGGAAAAAGTTCTGCGCGAGGGCTGGTTTCACACCGGCGATCAGGGTGAAGTCGACGAACGCGGCAACTGGAAAATTGTCGGCCGCATCAAGAACCTCATTATTCTTGGCTCGGGCCACAACATTGGACCCGAGCCGATCGAGGATAAGATTCTTCAGCAACTGCCGGGCGCGGCGCAGGTTGTGCTGGTGGGTAATGGGCGCGGATATTTGACGGCGCTGGTCACGGGCAAGGTGAGCGCGGACAAAGTTCAGGCGGCGTTGCAGGTCGCCAGCTCGACTCTGCCGCATTACAAGCAGGTGCGCGGGTTTCACATCATCGAGGAGCCGTTCACCATCGAAAGCGGGCTGCTGACGGCCAACGGAAAATTGAAGCGGGACCTGATTGCGCAGCGCTTTCAGAGTGAAATCGAAGCCATGTATGGAACGGCGACGACGGCATGAGCGAACACGGTGAACGACAAGCATGAGTGAAAAACAAGGCGAAACGCTTTCGTGGCAGATTGTGAATGGCGCGATCGAACTGACGCTGCATCGCGAGGCCTGCAACGAGATTGGGTCGCTCATGCTCGAAGAGCTGGAGAGCTTTGCACACGCCTTGCCGGAGTTGGCGCCGCACGCGCACGCGTTGATCTTGCACTCCGCGCAAGCGGCGGGCTTTTCGGCGGGAGCGGATTTGCGCGAGTTGTACCGGCGCGGCCAGGGGATGGCGAAGGCGGAAGCGGTGCGCGGAGTGCGCGATTTTTTGGAGCGCATTCACGCCGTCATGAATGCGATCGACGCGCTTCCGCTGACGACGATCGCCGCGGTGCATGGCGTGACGTTTGGGGGCGGATTTGAACTGGCGCTGGTGTGCGACATTATTATTGCGGATCGCATGGCGCGTTTTTGCTTTCCGGAATTGCGGCTGGGGCTGATTCCGGGATTCGGCGGAATACCGCGGCTGAAGCGGGATTTGGGGAATGCGGTGGTGCGCGATCTGCTGCTGACCGGGCGCAGCTTTAATGTAATGAAGGCGCAGCAGGTTGGACTCGTCAGCCAGATTGCGGCCGAGGGCGAGGCGCTCCGCGTGGCGCGCGCAACCGCCAGCCAGATTGGAAAGTTCGATCGCGCAACCGCGGCGGCGGCGAAGAAGTTTGTGAAGCCGATTCCATATGAAGAGTTGAAGCAGGAGATCGACATTTTTTGTGAGTTGTATTCGCGGCCCGCGGTGGAAGTGGGGCTGCGAAAGTTTGTCGAGAATGAGGGCCCGCAGCCCTACCTGCCCTGATTTGGTAATTTTGTAAATCTGTAAATGCGTAATTTAAGAGCCTTATGCACACTATTGATCGCACCCTCGACGAAATCCTGAGTCTCGCTGCGACCCACTTCAAGGCGCCGCGTGAAAAGCTCACGGCGGACGACGATTTCTTCAAGACGCTCGGCATTGACAGCCTTCAGGCGCTCGATCTGCTGACGCGACTTGAGCAGCACTTTCGAATTGAATTGCCGGATTATGAGTTGCAGGGCGTGTCGGACTTCCGCACGCTGGCACAACGAATTCAGTCACGGCTGTGAGTACCTTTTCACCACAGAGTCACAGAGACACGGAGGACGTCCTTGGATTTGTCCTGATACCCGGCCGCGCTGCGGCGCATTGCAGAGATTATGTTCTGTTACACTTTTTTTCTCTGTGGCTCTGTGGTGAGACCGCCGACGAATGCTTGATCTCCAAAAATATGCCAGCATGGGCGCGGCCCTGACTGGAGCCCTCGATCGCTGGCCTAATGAAACCTGCCTGATTGAAGCCGATCGCGACCGCGAGAAGGTTCGGCTTACCTACTCAGATTTCAAGGAAATGGCGCGGCCTTTGTGCCGTGCGCTCGAAGACGCCGACTTCAAAGCCGGCGACCGCGCAGCGATCATCATGACGAATCAGTCGAAGTGGCTGATTTCCGCCTATTCGATTTTCTTCTGCGGCGGAGTGCTGGTGCCGCTCGATTACAAGTTGACGGCGCCTGAGCATCTGCAATTACTAGCGCACTCCAAGGCGCGGTTTTTGATTGTTGAGTATTACCTGTGGCGCGCGATTACGCAGGCCCCGGAGTTTGCAAAACTCACGACCGAGATTGTGCTCGTCACGGAGGCGCCGGCGGGCGCGGATTTGCGCGGGGCGTACCGCTGGGAAGAATTTCGGCGCAAGGGTGATCCGCAGCTTGTGCCGCGACTGCGCGAAGATACGGCATGCATCGTGTATTCGTCGGGCACGGGCGGGCCTCCGAAGGGATGCGTGCTCACGCATGACGCCTATCTCGAGCAGTGCGCCGCGCTGACGGCGTGGTATCCGTTCTGGCCGGGTGTGCGCTATCTGAGCATTCTGCCCACGAATCACGCGATCGATTTCATGGTCGGCTTCATCGGTCCGTTTGTATGCGGAGCGTGCGTCGTGCATCTACGAACGCTGCGTCCTGAATTTGTGCGCGATGCTTTTGTGCGCTACCGCATCACTTACGTGAGCCTGGTGCCGATGGTGCTGAAGAATCTGGAGCGCGGGCTGCGCGCGAAGTTTGACGAGTTGACTCCGAAGAAGCGGTGGATGCTCGACCGGCTGATCGCGCTGAACAAGATGCTGACGCGCGGACGGCCGCGGGTTAAGTTGAGCCGGCGCCTGCTTCCGCAGGTGCACAAGGCATTCGGCGGGGACCTGCTGGCATTGATTGTGGGCGGCGCGTTCACCGATCCCGCGACCATGCAGTTTTTCTACGACCTCGGAATTCCGGTGACGTGCGGATATGGACTGACCGAGGCATGCACGGCGGTGACGCTGAATGATCTGAAGCCGTTTCGCGCCGACACGGTTGGAAAGCCGCTGCCCGGAACGGACGTACGCGTGCTCAATCCCGACGCGGATGGAATTGGAGAAGTTGCGGTGAACAGCCGGTCAGTCATGTCGCATTATCTCGACGATCCGGAACAGACCGCGCAGACGATTGTTGAGGGCTGGCTGCGGACGGGCGATCAGGGACGATTTGACGGCAACGGGCACCTGCAATTGTTTGGGCGCAAGAAGAACATGATCGTCACCGAGGGCGGAAAGAATATTTATCCCGAAGATATCGAGTCGGTGTTTGACGGGCTGGCGGTGAAGGAATACTGCGTGTTTGCGGCGAATTATCTTTGGCCGCAGAAAACTCTCGGAAACGAGACGCTCGTGCTGGTGATCCGGCTGGAGCCGAACCAGCAGTTCGACGAGGGGCTGCGCGAGGAGATGGTGGCGCGCAACCGGCGACTGGCGGACTTCAAACGGGTGGGCGGATATCTGTTGTGGGAGCAAGATTTTCCGCGAACCGCGTCGATGAAAATCAAGCGCGGAGATTTGGCGGGTGAGATTGGCAAGAGCGCGTCGCGCGCGCAGGTCGTCGAGATATAGTTCGGTGTTGAGTTCTCA
>JBAWAI010000177.1:0-1723 GCA_049589215.1 Terriglobales bacterium
ACCGCGATGTGGTCCATTCTCACTGTCGGACTCTTTAACTCGATCATGTTCCCCTGCATCTTTACTTTGGGAATCGCAGAATTGGGCCCGCTGACCGGAGACGCTTCGGGCATCCTCAATATGGCCATCGTCGGTGGAGCAATAATTCCCTACCTGGTTGGCCAAGCTGCGGACCTGATCAACCGCAGCTATTACCCGGCGATGATCCAGGGAGAAACCAGTTGGGGCCAGGGGATTCATTACGGCTTGGCGATCGCCACCATCTGTTATCTCTACATTCTGTTCTACTCAGTAAGCGGATCGAAACCAAACAGCGAGCGCCACGCATAGACTTGGCATCTAATGGCTGCCGAGGAATCCGTGAAGTGAAATCAAGAATACCGGTTTTGTTGGCTGTCATCGCGTTGAGCCTAACCCCAGCGTTGTTGGCGCAGAACGCAACTCTCGCACCAACACCGCCGATGGGATGGAACAGCTGGAACAAGTTTGGGTGCAATGTCAGCGAAGACTTAATCCGCCAAACCGCCGATGCCATGGTGAAATCTGGCATGAAAGATGCGGGCTACCAGTATGTTGTAATCGACGACTGCTGGCAGGTTGCGCGCGACAAAGACGGCAACATCGTTGCCGATCCGCAGCACTTCCCTTCCGGGATCAAAGCGCTGGCCGATTACGTCCATTCTCTGGGCTTGAAGTTCGGGATTTATTCGGATGTGGGTAGCAAGACTTGCGCTGGCCGACCGGGCAGCCTAGGACACGAATATCAGGACGCGCGCCAATACGCTGCCTGGACCGTAGACTATTTGAAATACGATTGGTGCAACTCGACCACCCAAGACGCGCCCTCAAGTTATGCCCTGATGCGACAGGCACTCGACGCCTCGGGGCGTCCCATTGTCTTCAGCATCTGCGAGTGGGGCAGGCATAAGCCATGGCTGTGGGGAAAAGAAGTTGGCGGCAACTTGTGGCGCACCGCTGACGACATCCAGGACAGGTGGCAAGGCCGCGTCAAATGGCCCGCTGGAGATTGTTGTTCGAACGGCGTAGTCGATATAGTCGATCTGCAGGTCGGCCTGGAAAGCTACGCCGGCCCCGGTCACTGGAACGATCCCGACATGCTCGAGGTCGGCAACGGCGGGATGACCGACATCGAATACCGCTCCCACTTCAGCTTGTGGGCCATCCTTGCCGCTCCGCTGATCGCGGGCAATGACTTGCGCGACATGCGCCCCGAGATTCGCGACATTCTTACTAATAAGGAAGTGATCGCGGTTGATCAGGACCCGCTCGGCAGTGAAGGCAAGCGAGTAAAAAAGAACGGTGACCTGGAAGTGTGGTCAAAACAAATGAAAGATGGCAGCCGTGCCGTGATTCTGTTTAATCGCGCGAGCGGGGATCATGAGATCTCTGTGAACTGGGAGGATCTCGGATATCCCAGTCACTTGGAAGCAGAGGTTCGCGACTTGTGGCAGAAAAAAGATCTGGGCCGGTTCTCCGGAAAGTTTTCGGCTTCAGTCGTGTCGCATGGCGTAGTGATGGTTACCGTCAGACCGTAGCGCACAAACTCGGTGAAGCGAATCGACAGGTCGACGGACGAAGCCACTCACAGACTAAAAGCTCTATTCGCCGAATTGTACGGCGGCCATCCCACGATTTACCGGGCGCCGGGAAGAGTGAACCTTATCGGCGAGCATACCGATTATAACGATGGCTTCGTCATGCC
>JBAWAI010000178.1:0-1623 GCA_049589215.1 Terriglobales bacterium
TTTTTGGAGTGGAGCCCCGGAGGGTACGACTGAATGGTAGACCTATAAGAAACAGCTTTCTAGCAGGCATCCGCGGGCAGCAAACTCAAACACCGCATCAATATGTGCCCCGGAAGTATTGATATACGAAACTCCCCCATCCTCAAAAGCGGCAACAACCTTCTCATCCACAAACGCCAGCGGCAACTCCGTGCATGCCAAACACACCACCGGACGCCCGGAAAACTCTGCCGCAAACGACTCGCGAGCAACTTTCCCCAACCGTTCAGCAGCGCCCGCAGTCTGGCCAGCCTGCAGCTCCCGAATCAACTCCTCCGTTGCCACCCGCGCGTGTTCATCCCGAGGCCCACGCGCCTCAATCCCGTGCCTCGCGAATCCCTCGCGAAACTTCGCCGATCGCATCGTGACCGGAGTTCCAAGAATTAACACCTCGTGTGCACCCATCTGCGCCGCAGCCCGAGCTGACGCGTCGACAATACTGATCACCGGAATTCCGATCCCGCGCACAATCTCCTCGAACCGATGATGTGGCGTATTGCTGGCCATCACCGCAACCTCAGCTCCGCAGGCCTCCAGTCGTTTGAGCGCATCACGATGATAGTCGTCAAACCGCGCCCACGACGAGTCATCATCATCGTTGCCCCAAAAAGAAATCGCGCGACTCAGATCCAGCGACTCAATCGTCATCTCCATCGCCAATGCCCGCGCATCCGGGCGCGCCGATCGCAACTCATCCGCCCGGCGGCTCAGCTCCGAATAATAGACAACGGTCGACGGCCAAGCCACGCCGCCCACAATGCCAATCTTTTTGATTGCCGTTTCTGATTTCATCCGTGCAAGTTTGATGCTCCGCGTATTTCGCCCGACTCCGTCATTTCATCGTCGACGGCAATTCAAACGTTCCATCGACCACCTGCACAAAGTTTCGCTCCTCGCGCAGAATTAGCCGCTTGCTCTGCGCCATGGTGAAATTCTCCACCGCTTCCTTGTCCATACGCAGCCGCGCGCGATACGCCTCATACGCCGCCAGGCTCTCGAACGCTATTAATCCCCAGGCAATGTCGTTCGTCCCCTCGTGCGGCAGAAAATATCCAATCAGGTGTCCGCCGCAGCGCGGGATGATGCGTCCCCAATTTTCCGCATACTTCTTGAACTCGTCTTTCTGGAATGGATCAATCTGATAGCGGATAAAACAAGCAATCGTCATAGCCGTCCTCTCAATATGTGGTCGCGCGGACTCATCCGCCCGCAATGTGGCCGCCGCCATCATCGCCCCCATCAGCGAAAGCGCCGTGCGCCGGTCGATCTTCGTGCCTGAAGGCTCGTCAGAAGTCATCGCCATAAGTATCACTCTTGTCGGACGCGCACACTTCGTCTACCATCAAACTATGAATGCAGCCATAAGCCCGCGCCGGGATCCCAACCTCGCGCTCTCCAGAATCGCCGCCGCCATCGGCGAACCGGCGCGCGCCCGCATTCTCAGCTCTTTGCTTGATGGCCACGCCCGCACCAGTACCGAACTCGCCGTGGTCGCCGAGGTCAGCCCTTCTACTGCCAGCGTTCATCTCAGCCGCCTCAAAGATGAAAAGCTGATCAAGGTCTTGGTGCAGGGCAAGCATCGTT
>JBAWAI010000179.1:0-2249 GCA_049589215.1 Terriglobales bacterium
AGATATTGGTGAAGATCGGTTTTGCCGCATCGACGAGCGAAGCCGATCGCAAGATTAAAGAAGGTGCAGTCCACATTGATGGCGAGAAAGTTATTACTCCAGTTGTGAAAGCTTCCGCCGGCGCAACGCTGACAGTGCGACTCGGGCGAAAGATAAAAAGAGTTAGATTGGCGGCAGAGTAACCGGACACGCCGCTGCCCGCTCGTACGCATCCGCCGCCCGCAGCACCACGTCTTCCTTCCACGGCGCAGCGGCCAGTTGCAATCCAATTGGCATGCCGTCTCCCGTAAAACCGCAGGGAACCGAAATCGCCGGAATCCCCCACACATTGAATGGCCGCGTGTTGCGCAGCATGAGCAGTTCGGCTGGCCGCAGATTGTCTGGATGTTGCTGCAGGTCGGCGATGCGCGGCTGCGAAATCGGGACAGTGGGCGTCAGCAACACGTCGACCTCGCCGAATATCTTGCCAATGGCCTCGCGGTTAGCAGTCAGCTCTTTTTTCGCCCGCGCAACCGCATCCGCCGTAATTTTCTCGCCCGACTTGATCCTCGCCAGCGTCGGCGGCTGGTAGAGTTCGGGCGAGCGCGCTACGAACGGCTCATGGTAGGCCCACGATTCAGCGCTTGAGAGCGTTCGATCGGTCGGGACTTCAAGCCGGACGTCATCGTGAATCTCGGCCCCTAATTCGCGAAAAACCTGAATCGCCTTTTCGACTGCCGCCGCCATCTCGGGATCGAGTTCTTCAAAGAAGAAGGCCCGTGGCACCCCGATGCGCAAGCCCGGCAAAGACTCGCCGCTTTTACGAGCCTCGATCTCGTGCATGTAATCCGGCACGGGCACATTCACGCTCGCCCGGTCGCCGGCGTCATAGCCCGCGAGCGCCTGCAACATCAACGCTGCGTCGTAGACGGAATTCGTGATCGGCCCGACGTGATCGAACGACCAGCAGAGCGGCACAACGCCGCGCGCGCTCACGCGCCCGTAGGTCGGCTTCAAGCCGACCACGCCGCAATAGGAGGCCGGCAAGCGCACGGAGCCGGCCGTGTCCGTGCATACTGCAGCTAGGCCCATGCCTGCCGCCACCGACGCGGCCGACCCGCCCGAAGAGCCGCCCGCCAGCCGCGCTGGATCCCATGGATTGCGGACCTCGCCATAAAAGCTGATCAGCGAACTTCCGCCGTAAGCGAACTCGTGCAGGTTCTGCTTGCCAAGAATGACGGCGCCGGCGGACCGCAGGCGATGCACCACCTCGGCGTCTTCCGCAGGCATGCGATCTTTAAAGAGCGCGCTCGCCGCCGTAGTGCGCACTCCGGCCGTGTCAAGAATGTCTTTGAGGCCGATCGGAATTCCATGCAGCGGACCGCGATAGCCGCCGCGCAAAATTTCCTCTTCGGCGCGCCGGGCCTCAGCGAGAGCCGAATCAGCCAGAACGGTAATGTAGGCGTTGAGTTTTGGATTGAGCTTTTCGATGCGATCCAGGCAGTCGCGTGTCAATTCGACGGGCGAGATTTCGCCTCCACGAATGCGTGCGCTCAAATTTTCAATCGTATGGCGCAACAGACCTCAATGCGCGAGTCCTGAGATGCTACTCCGCAGTTTTGTGAGGGAGTATGTCAGCGAATATGCCGACTACTATCTCATGCGCTGGCCCGCAGAGGAAGCCGAGAGCCGGCATGCTCTTGTTCGAGGTCGAGCAGTTTGCGTTTCAGATCGAGACCTCCGCCGTAGCCGCACAAGGATCCGCTCGAAGCGATTACCCGGTGACAGGGCACGACGATCGCTACCGGGTTGCGATTGTTGGCCATGCCGACGGCTCGGAACGCATTGGGATGCCCGATGTCGCGTGCGATGTCGGCATAGCTGCGCGTCTCGCCGTAGGGGATGGCGAGAAGTGCCTCCCAGCAGGCCAGTTGAAACGGAGTCCCGCGAAGATCGAGCGCCATCGAAAATTCGCGGCGCTCGCCAGCGAAGTACTCCTTCAGTTCGCGCACGTAAGGCGCGAGAGCCTTTTTTGATTCGCCCAGGTCGAACTTCTTCGGATCCAGGCTCATCACGCGCGCCTGAAACTCAAGGCGCACCAAGCCTTTTGGAGAAGCTGCAAGAAACAGCGGTCCAGCGGGAGAAGACGTGCGGAAGAAAGACAGGGTTTCCATATTCGAATTTCCAGCGCCAGCATAGCACGCAGCTCATCGAGGCTATAGACGGAATCGGACATAATCACCGGCGGCTCAGATGCGGCGCTTCAAAGC
>JBAWAI010000180.1:0-3131 GCA_049589215.1 Terriglobales bacterium
CTGCGGCAGCAGCGGGCGCATTGTGGACGACGCTGGCATAGGGCAGCCACTCGGTGTATTCAGCGGCGCCGACGGTGTTGGTGGTGTTGTCGGGATTGGTCGCAGGACCGTATTTCCGCATGAAATAGTGTTGGATGATCATGGCCTGCTGCTCACGGTTGAAGGAGTTGTAATTTCCAGCCGCGGCAGTAAGCGCCGATTGAGCACCTTCGCCGTTGAGCCATCCCTGCTGGGTATTCTGAAAGCCGTAGTTGTAGCCAGCCTTCGAGAACTGGGCTTCGAGGGCCTCAACCATGTAAATCGGCCCAACCTGGAAGTTCTGCCATACGTGGGTCAGCTCGTGCATCACGGTATCGGTGAAGACCTTTTCCCAGGATGCGAAGTTGATCAACGTCATGGTGGTGAAGGCCCTTGGTCCACCCATGAATTCGGTTTCGAACCAGCCGATTACGTCGGCGGGAATGTCGACGACGGCGAGGCGCACTTGGGAAAGAGGAACGGATGTGCCGAAGATGTCAGTGGCGTACTGAAGCTCGGTGGGATTGAGCGGCCGGAACGCGCCCGGAAACCACTCGAGGATGAGAGCGAACGCCGTGCCGAGCGCGCTGGCGCCGATCTGCCAAGCAGCTTTGAGCACGTCGAGCGCGGCCATGCCGATCGCTTTGAGAGCGGCGAGGCCGCGCCGGATGGCGTCTTCGGTGGGCTGGACGATGATGGATTGAACGATGTCGACCGTCGTCTTGCCGAGGGTTTGGAATGCCTGCACGAGGTTCTTCATGAAATCGCCGGGGTGGGCGAGCGTGTCGGCGACGAGGTCGGCCATCTTGGCGCCGGCGGTGATCAATTCGCTGATGACCTGGCTGGCAATCTGCGCGGGCTCGGCGATGGCCCAGACCAGCAGGTCGGCAACTTTGGCGCCCGCCTTGAGCAGCGCATCGACGACGGATTGAATGGCGGTGACGACATCTTTCTGCACCCAGATGAGAATGTCGCTGACGGTTTGGCCAGCGCGGAAGAGAATGCCGGAGACAGTTCCCAGGACGACGTCGCCGAGCTTGCCTGCCCAACCGATGATTGTGCTAATGGCGGTGCCGGCGGCGGTAAGACCGGTGACGACCGCGCTGAGAGCCTGATCGGATTTGGCTTTCGCCCAATTGAGAACGGCATCGATTCCGGTGGCAGTTTTGGCGAGCGCCTGATCGACAGTCTTCCAGGCAACGGTCGCGACGTTTTGCGCTTGCTGGAGAATCCAGTCGAGAGCTTCGCCGACGGGGCCGAGGTGGCTGAGGATTCCGCCGAGGGCGCGCTGAACGACAGCAATGCCTTGCGTGAGGGCGGTGCCGAGGACATTGACGACCGCTTCGCCGGCTTGCACGGCGGCGGCGATCAAGGCTTCGGAGAGATCGACGGTAGAGTCCATGGCGGCTTTGAGGAAATCAGCCATGGTTTTGCCGAGCGCGAAGATGGCTTTGACGGTGTTGGCCAAAAGCTGACCGGTGATGTTGGCGAGGCCGCGCAGCACCTGGACGAGAGACTGGCCGAGATCGAAGGCGGCCTGAATCACGTTGCGGAGCGCGCCGACGGCGGACGCTGCAATGTGGAAGATGAGGTCGCCGAGAGTGCGTCCGGCATTGAGCACGGCGTGGACGACCTCTTTGACGGCGTCGGCGGCGGCTTGCGCGACGTAGGCGGCGAGGCCAGCGAAGTCAGTGCCGATTTTGGCGACGGCGCCGGCGACAGCGTTGACGAAGTTAAGACCCTGCGAGCGCACGTTGGTTAAAAGAGCCATCGCATTGTGGCCGAGTTTCTGGAATGCCTGCACCACCGCGGTGAGGAAATTTCCGGGATGGGTCACGGCGGTGACGAGGATGGTGCCGATGGCTTGGCCGACGGCCAGGAGAGCCTTGACGGTATCTTCGACGAGCGCGGCGCCGAAGCGAACGGCGGCGGCGAGGACGTCGCCGATCTGCTCGCCGATGTGGATCATGGCTTCGACGAAATTCTTGACGACGTTGAAGGCCTTGCCGACCATCCAGCCGACTACGTTGACGATCTGCTGGCCGAGATTTTTCAGGGCTCGGAGAGTGTCGGAGATGGCGTCGAGGGAGAAGTTCACGATCGAAGTCAGAATCTCAGCAAGGGAATGGCCGAGGGCGATGATGCCCTGCACCATTTTCTGGAGCGCTTGAAGACCGGCACTGAAGGCGCCCTCAATGACGTTGCCGATGGTTTTTCCGGCGGAGAGAATTCCGTGGACCAGATTCTTGATTTGATCGACGGTCCAGCCGACGACGGCGGTTGCGATGTGGCCGACGCCTTTGACGAAATCACCGACAGCGTTGCCGACGGCATCAGCGACGGTGGAGACAGCATGGCCGATCGCGCTGACAGTGCCGCTGATGGCATGTCCGATGTCGTCGAAGATGTTGTCATGAGCAGCGTTGGGGCCGGGCAGGGTGGCGTTCTGGGCGAGCAGGGCCTGGCCGGCGAGGGCAAACCAGCTGGCGACGTCGAAGATGGCGGTGGGATGAACTCCGTTGTCTTGTACGAGGAAGTCCTGCATGAGGACGCGGGCCTGGGCGGCAGGCAACGTACCGATCGAATGAACGACGCCGATCCCGTTGTGATTGTCGCGATTGGCGACGACGATGGCTTTGCGCGTAGCGGGATCAGCGGTAGCGACGGTCCCGAAGAAGTGGGACGCCTCTTCGACGGTTTGCAACTCGCGCGCGTAGGCGGCGGCGAAGGTGGCGGCGTGGGGCGCGCTCTGCGCCTGAATCTTGGTGAATAGAGGGCCAAATTGTTCGGCCGACACTTTGTGTTGCGCGAGCGCTGCGCGCATGGCTGCGAGATCGGTAGCCTCGAGGGCGAGAATTGCGGGCGCGATTTCGCCGGTTGGTTTTGTGGCTACGGCGGTGGTGGTTGGTTTGGCGGCTGCAGCGGTGGCGCTCGGCTTGGGGGTTGTCGTAGTGGTTGGTTTGGCGGCGACGGGCGTGGGCTTCGTGGGCTTGATTGGCGTGGGCGGCATACTGACCTCCAGATTTGATCGCTTGCTAATGTGTGAAGCGGGTTCTTCTCGCAGAGTCCGCCAGTGTGGGCGAGAAATCTCTTTTTTTTGACGGACGGTGGAT
>JBAWAI010000181.1:0-7463 GCA_049589215.1 Terriglobales bacterium
TCTTCAATATTTCGCGCCGAGCCAAAAAACCGCTTCGGCCTCTGCAACGCGTTCGAATCCACGCCGCCCGAGAGCACCTTGCCCGATGGCGGAACGATCGTGTTATAAGCGCGCGCCAGTCGCGTAATCGAATCCAGCAGAATCACCACGTCGCGCTTGTGCTCGACCAGTCGCTTCGCCTTCTCGATCACCATCTCCGCGACCTGCACGTGCCGCGCCGCCGGCTCGTCAAAGGTCGAAGAAATCACCTCGCCCTTCACCGACCGCTGCATGTCCGTAACTTCTTCCGGCCGCTCGTCGATCAGCAGCACCATCAGCACCACTTCCGGATGATTCGCCGTAATCGAGTTCGCCACATTCTGCAACAGCATCGTCTTGCCGGCTCGCGGCGGAGAAACAATCAACCCGCGCTGCCCTTTGCCAAGCGGCGTCAGCAGGTCCATCACGCGCGCGCTGATGTTCTCGCGCACCGTCTCCAGCTTCAAACGCTCCTGCGGATACAGCGGCGTCAGGTTGTCGAATAGAATCTTGTTGCGCGCCTCGTCGGGCGATTCAAAATTGACCGCCTCAATCTTCACCAGCGCAAAATACTTCTCGCCCTCATGCGGAGGCCGCACCTGCCCGCTGATCGTGTCGCCCGTCTTCAGATCGAACTTGCGGATCTGCGACGGCGAAACATAAATGTCGTCCGGGCCGGGCAGATAGTTGTAATCGGGAGAGCGCAAAAAACCATAGCCGTCAGGCAGGATTTCCAGCACGCCTTCTGCGAAAATGTGTCCTTCTTTTTCACTCTGCGCCTGCAGGATCTTGAAGATAAGATCCTGTTTGCGAAGTCCGCTGGCGCCCGGCAGCTCCAAGGATCGGGCGATCTTGGTCAGCTCCGTAATATTCTTCTCTTTCAGTTCAGCAATTGTCATATTCACCTACAGGTTGGATTTTTCGGGAGGGGATATCTCTCGGGGATGTTTTGCCGCCGTGTGGGCACACGGCGGGGCTGTTTCAGGCAGCCCGCCGTTGTGCTTCGGCAAAGTTTTCTGGTTCACTCAGGATGTCATGACGATCCGCGTCTGCGATCTTGTCGAATACGTCATTCATGGTTTCCTGAATTCGGGTGTTCGGCCGGTGAAACTTCCGCGTCGCCTTTGAGGCCAGCTGGCAGAGCATATACCGGTTCCGTAACGTGTGCAGCGCGTCAAATACACGATCAGAGCGCATTCTGGGTCTTTCTCCTTCTAGGAAGATGTCGGGGCTACGAACCTCGTCGTTCATCCGCTGGGCGACAGCGCCAAGCGGCTTCGCCTGTACATTCGGCTGGATGAGACGGATTTGCCGGGACTACCAAAATAGATGCCCCACCCTACCCGAAAGTTGCTCAATTCTTTGGACTTGCAACTTGGGAGTTAAGTCAATGCAGGCGGAGAAGCCCGAACAACTCGGAATCAACTTATGTCCGGGAACGCGACCAGTATAGCAAACGAACCAAGCCGGTCAAGCACAATTTAGCCCCGCCCGTGATCGCCCAGATTCCCGCTTCGGAACGTCTATCTGATTGCAGCACAAGGGCCAGCCTACTTTAGGGTGTGAACCAGCGCAGGCCTCGGGCGAAAAACTCCAGCCTACTTCAGCGCCGTCAGCCGAGCCGACAGCCGCGACTTATACCGCGACGCCGTATTCTCGTGCAGCACGCCCTTCTGGATCGCCTTATCCAGCGCCGCCACCGTCTCGCGGTAGGTCTGGCCCGCAGCCGCCTTATCGCCTTTTTCCAGGCTCTCGCGCATCGAGCGCAGCGAGGTGCGCAGTTGCGAGGAGTTCTTACGGTTGCGGGTTGTCCGCTTCTCTGTCTGACGGGCGCGCTTCAGCGCCGAAAAATGATTGGCCATGAACCTGTACCTTTAATTGTCCTGATGCGACCCGGCGGGTGCAACGAAAACTGGAACAACCTTGCCAGATCAACCCAGGAAAGATATTCCGGTGGGAACCGAACCCTCATTCTACGGGCAGCACCCCGCGCCGGTCAAATAGAACATGTAACGCGGAACACCTGTCGGCCCGCAGAAGTGTACCGCGGACACTCCTGTCCGCGTGCCGGCATCGGCTGGTAACCCGGCGCGGGAAAGTCAATCCGCGCTACACTGGCAAACCAACCACCACCAGAGGATCAAATGAAAACAGCGCTGAACTGGATCTTCACGCTAGCCGCATGCACGCTCCTCACAGTCGCAACCTCGCGAGCACAAGACGCGCCCAGGCCGGAGACCGACACCGTCACCCTCATCACCACCGGCGACGTCACCATCACCAAGGCCAACGGCAAAACCGCAGTCGTCATCAACTTTGTTCCCGGCAAGCCCAAATCCAGCGACACCCGCATCACCATCTCCGGCCCCTACACCCTCGACGTCAACGGAGGCGCCCGGGAAGTCAAAGGTCCGCAAGGCCTCGAGCTCCACGTCCTCAGTCACGAAGACCTGCGCCTCGAAGCCCCTGAAATCTCCAACTGGGAGCACGCCCACAAATTCACCGAATTCACAGCCTGCGGCAAAATCCCCAACTTCCAGGGATGCGGCAATCCAATCTGCGACCAGTTCGGCCATCCCAAAGACCAATGCCGCTACAACAGCGAATCCGGATGCGCCTGCGCAGCCCCAAACGGCGGCCCCTGCGCCGAGTAAGCAAGGGTGGCCAGTTCATCGAGGAGTGACTCAGACGACCGCAGTCAGTAGGTTTGTATCTTCTGTGTCCTCTGTGGTTCAAGCTTTTTGCCTGCAGCAAGTCTGATTACTTTTGTGCGTCCCAGATTAAGCCAGCCAGTTGTACGAGCATAAGCCCAAGTATCCTAAGAGAGCACTTCTTCAATCAGACTTCTAACTTCAGCCTCAAGGTGAAGGTCCAGCAGAAATGAACCCCAGCCCACTCGATCGCCTCGAAGTCCTCATCAACTCCTCCACTCCCATCGTCGTCATGGAGACCGTCGAAGAGCCCCGCGCCGTCGCGTTAGTCCGCCAGGCCTGCTCCGACCTCAACATGGCTATCTTCGAGTGGACCATCGCCGACGGCCTCGTCCGCTCCGGCCAAAAAGTCTCCTCCGCGTCCGCTCTCCAGACTTACGCCAAATCCGCCGCCGTCCCCGCCGGCAACAGTGAAGACAGCCGCCTCGCCCGCGCCGTTCTCTCATCCTTCTCCAGCGACGCCGCCGCGCCGAAATCCGCCGTCTACAACACCACCGATCCCGTCCAGGCTCTCGCCAACATGGAATCCATGACCGTCGAGGCCGTCTTCATCCTCAAAGACTTTCACCGCCATCTCGATAACCCGGTCGTCGTTCGCCGCCTCCGCGATGTCGGCCAGAAATTTTCCGCCAATCGCCGCACCCTCATCCTCACCGCGCCCACCATCGAAATGCCGCCCGAGCTCGCCAGCCTCGTCGAGTTCCTCGACCTCCCGCTCCCCGATCAGCCGCGTCTCCGCGAAATCATCCGCGAGACCTACACCCGCATGGCCGGCACGCACACCCTCAAACTCCAGCTAGATTCCGACGGCGTCGACGCCATGGCCGCCAACCTGCGCGGCCTCACCGAAGAAGAAGCCGAGCGCGCCGTCTCGCAAACCGTCATCGCCCGTCTCGCTCTCTCGCCCGACTGCATCACCGACGTGCTCGACGCCAAAAAAGCGGCGCTCCAGCGCTCCGAAATGCTCGAGTTCGTCGACGCCACCGACAACATGGCCAGCATCGGCGGCCTCGATAATCTCAAAACCTGGCTCGCGCAGCGCCGCGGCTCCTGGAGCGACCACGCCCGCGACTTCGGCCTCGACGCGCCCAAAGGCGTCATCATTCTCGGCGTTCAAGGCTGCGGCAAAAGTCTCTGCGCCCGCGCCGTCGCCGGCGAATGGCAGCTCCCGCTCGTCAAGTTCGACACCGCCGCCATCTACGACAAATACATTGGCGAGACCGAAAAACGCATTCAAAAAGTCTTCAAGGTAGCCGAAGGCCTCGCCCCCTGCGTCCTCTGGATCGACGAACTGGAAAAGGTCTTCGCCGGCAGCGGACCCGACTCCGCCTCGGCCGACGCCGGAGTCTCCTCGCGCCTGCTCGCTTCCTTTCTCTCCTGGATGCAGGACCGCAAAGCCCCAGTCTTCGTCGCCGCCACCTGCAACAACGTAACCGCCCTGCCGCCCGAACTGATCCGCAAAGGCCGCTTCGACGAACTCTTCTTCGTCGATCTCCCAAACCAAGCAGAGCGCAAGCAAATCTTCGCCATCCAGCTGACAAAAAGAAAACGCAATCCCGCAGATTACGATCTCGAAAAAGTAGCAATCGCAGCCCAGGGCTTCTCCGGAGCCGAAATAGAATCCGCAGTCCAAACCGCCCTGTACGCGGCCTTTTCCCAGAAGCGCGAACTGAGCAACGACGATATGCTGACCGCTCTTTCGTCGACCGTCCCGCTCTCCATTACCCGAGCGGAAGAGATAGGCGCATTGCGCGATTGGGCAAAGGACCGCGCTGTCTGGGCGAGTGCCTTAGGAAGCGGAGCGGTGAGAAACTGAACTTGGAAGCTATGTCTCCATCAACGACTCGAACCTCTTTTGGCATTTTCGAAGTCCCGCGCAATTCCAGCATCAGCCGGAAACTCGTTGTACGCGATTCCATTCCTTTCCCAAGGCCAATTCTTTGATCCACTTTTCCAGATAGGATTGATCCAACTCGTTCCCGCGAGCCCTCAAAATCGCCGCCGCATCCTCAATCTGCCGTCGTGATTGCGCCACCTTTGCCCATTCAAGCTTTGAGAGGATTGCGTCCTCGGCGCTCGCCACAAAGAGAGACACGCCATGCAAGTCGACGCTCTGTCGGCGTCCGAACTCCTCGATGCTGAAGGGACGCGATTTTCGAATGATCAGATCAATTTTCCAGCCGGTTGCGTGATCGATGACATTAAACATCGATTGCTGACTGAGAGCCTTCAAAGCCGAATCAATGTCGGAGTAGTATTCGGTGCTCGAAAGTGAGTCGATGAACGCCCGCAACTGCGAGGGCGTAGCCTCGATCACAAAATCGATGTCTTGCGTAGACCGGAGAACGCCGTAATGAGCACCCGCGAACGATCCGGTGAGCATGTACCGAACGTCGGCCCGCTCAAACGCTGACGTGATCCGTCGGAATAAGTCCTCAAGGCTCATCGCACCCAGGCTGGCAACGGCTCCGGCAGGAACGCCAGTCGCAGCAACTCCCGGGCGACCTGCGACTCCGACCATTCCGGATGGTCTTTCCGGATTCCCGCGCGGGCCAATTCGCGCGCGAACTCGCTCATCTCGAATGCCAGCAGCATCCGTTGCTCTCCCGACATTCCATGCTGAATCTTAAGCTGGACGGCTCGTGCCTCCGGGCTGGTGTCGGTGATCGCCACGACAGAAATGTTAGCAGGATTTGTGCGCGGGAGGCATTGATGGCTGTTGCAAAATTCCGATTTCACTCTCCGCGCCGATCGCGAGCGTCTCAGTAAAGCGCTGACGACCACCCGCGCGCGCCTCGGCTAATCCGAGAGTGCCACTAACCGTTGAAACCTTTCCTGCTCTCCCTTCATCAGACCTCAGGGCGCTTTGCCCAAATGCACCTAAAAGGAGTTAGCGAATGAAAGCCATCACCGGCGTATTCACTTCCGCATCCGACGCACAACGAGCGTGGTCGCAGTTCTGCGAAATTGGCATTGCGGATGACCGCATCACGTTGTTGACTCCCAGCGACATCAGCCGCGCGGGCACCGCCCCCGTAGTTTCCGCCGAGCAACCCGGCATGGGCAAAGCAATCGGCGCGCTGATCGGTGGCGGAGCAGGACTTTCGGCCGGCCCGTTGCTGGTCGCCGTGCTAATTCCGGGAGTCGGTCCGATTACCGCGGTCGGGCTGCTCGGTGGCGCCGTGCTGGCCGCAGCCGGAGCCAGCGTGGGTGCGATTGCCGGAGCGAAATCTGAAAACTTCATGACCAGGGGTCTGCCGGAAGACGAATTGTTCGTCTACGAAGACGCTTTGCGCAAAGGCCGCAGCGTGCTCATTGCCTTGGCCGAGAACAATGCCGAAGCGGCCCGCTTCCGCGAGCTCCTCACGACCGAAGGGGCCGAATCCGTCGATGCGGCCCGCGAGCAGTGGTGGATCGGCCTGCGCCCCGCCGAAGAAGAACACTACAAGACCCACAGCCGTGCCTTCGGCAACGACGAAAAATTCTACCGCATGGGTTTTGAGTCGGCGCTGCACGCCCGCACCCGCTGCCAAGAATACGATCAGGTGATGGGTGAGATGACCAGCCAGATCGAAGATGTCGAGAAGCAATATCCCGGAACAAACGCGGCCGAAGCCTTCGAGAAAGGTTACAAACGCGGCCGCGACTATTACCAGCAACTCTGCAACGAATCCAAGGCGGCGTAAGTTGGGAGCCCCATTCTTGCGCGTTCTTTGCGCAAGGGTGGGGCCGCATTCAGATCAGGCAGGCGTTTGTCGAGAAATACCGTCTGCCATGAGCCCTTTTCAAGATGAAGAAGCGCTTCCGCGCCGCCGTTGGCGTGCTCCACGCAATGTGCTCCCAAGTTGAGACCAGCCAGAATCCGCTGCCGAACCACACTGCTCGAACTGGCCACCAGGATATGGTCTACATGGTTGGGAGGAATTGGAAAAGTTGTCATGTTCTCGATTCAAGTCGACGGAGGTTAAAAACCGATTAGACAAACATTAGAAGAATCTATATCAGTTGTTTTCCCTGCAGAATGGGACGCTTACGCCGTCGTACGGAACTTCTCAAATCCAGGGGGTAAAGATCGAGGAATGGGAAGCGAATGCTTCAAATGGCGCAGATATATGCAGCTGGCAGGACCCAAATAGCAAATGCGAAAGCCCCAACACCGCCATTAACAGCCCCGACGGTCCTGGGCAGTATACTGACGACATGGGCGCTGGGAATTCGGCACCTTTTACAGTTAGCCAACAATTCCTCGTGGATCGTCAGGGCGTGCAGGTTTTCTGGCCCAATCCGGCGCCCACTTGGTATGGGGCGTGGGGAACCCCCTCCTCAAGCCCGCCCGGCTTTCAACCTAATCAGACGGCGAGCGTGACGACCGGGTGGGCAGTGATAACTCAAATCAACGTTAACGTCGGTAATACGGTTTGCCCCTCCGGTTGCGATACCACCCCAGCGCAAGCCGGCCCCCCAAGCCAATGAAGAAGGCAACGAGGAGATTCGTGCTGGCGATAGCAGCAACCCTCGTGCTCGTGCTGAGTTGCTATGGCTTAGCACGAGCCTATCTGTACTACGAGGCCGCCAGAGCGGGGCGCATGTTAAAAGCACTGGGGGATGCCGGGCCCAGTGTGGGTTGGGCGTATCTGGTATCGGTCATCGACTGCTGCACGCGCGAGATCGTGGGCTGGGACTTGAGTTTGCGCTGCCGCACCGACGAAGCTCTGGCGGCGCTCAACCATGCTG
>JBAWAI010000182.1:0-6009 GCA_049589215.1 Terriglobales bacterium
TCTGGTGGGAGGATGGCTGGCGCGAGAACGAGCGTCGCCCGCTGGAAGCCGCGAACGCCGAGCGGGAAGAATTTCGTCGGTCGCGCTGCTAGTGGTCGGAGTCGCGATTGCGATTGTTGGATTCGCATTGCTTGCTTTCTCGAAGACGCCCTCGCCTGGGACGGACCTTTCAGATCTGCTCAGGAAGAATCCGCAGGATTACGCGCTCTCATTCGGGCACTTTCTGGATTTGACTCCGCAGGCGATGGGGGCATTTCGACTGCCGCTGGGGCTCTTTGCGGCGGCATTTCTGCTGGGCGCGCTGGCAAATTGGCTTCTGCGACGTACGGGGCGCGTGGGCGCGGGAAATGCTGCGCTCGCTTTGATGATGGTGGTGGTGCTCGGGTGCGTGCGAATCGCTTTCGGAATTTTCTCGCCAATTATTTCGTCGAAGGATCTGGCGCTCGCCATTCGGGCGCAGTACCGGCCGGGAGATCAGGTGGTGGCGACGGGGCTTTACGAGAATGCATCGACATTAAATTTTTATGGCGGCTACCATTTGCTTAGTTTGCGCGCACCCGGCGGGAACATGTGGTATGGGGCGCAGTTTCCGGATGCCCCGCCGGTCTGGGAGTCGCAGACATCATTTGTCGAACTATGGAACGCGCCGGGGCGAGTTTTCTTGTGGACGGACCAGGATGATCCGGCTGCGCTACATGGGTTGACGAGCTATGTAATTGCGCGCCGCGGCGGAAAGACTATTTATTCCAATCGGCCTACGTCGGATGTGGAGCGCTGAGCGTTTCTCTTTTAGTCAGCGCGGACTTAGGGCGTGATCTTCGACAGTTTTCCATCCTTCAAATAAAAATCATCGCCGCGCCAGTGGATACGATTGCCGACCAGACCCGCGGCCCAGACTATCGGGGCTATCAGATCACGCAGGGGAAGCCAGAAGACATTTCGCAACACATGGCGATCTTTCAGGACTGGTGTTGCAGTTATCAATCCCACCGCCAATCGCGCGGTGTAAGTCATCGCGAAGAGAATCCATGCCCAGGGCGCGCCGCGTGAAGCAATCAGCGTTGCGATTGACCAGGGCAATCCAAAGGTGAATATGAGACCCGCGTATCCCCAAAGCCGCGCGTCGCGGATGGTGCGCGACCAGCGCAGTTGATGCTGCCAGAATTGACTGAGCGTGTACGCCGGAAGAAATGTTGTCACGGTCGCGGGGCTGAGTTCGACTCGCTTGCCGGTCGCGGCGATGCGCCGGCCCAGTTCGTAATCGTCGGCGAGATAGTCGAGGATCGATTCGAAGCCACCGATGGCGGCGAGGTCGTCGCGGCGAAAGGCCAGCGTGGACCCGAGTCCAAAGTGCAGGCCGTTTTCGAGGAATCTTGCTGTTAGAACGCCGGGAACAAAGTCGGTGGCGATGCTGAGGGTTTCGAGGCGGGAACCGATGGTGCCGGCGGGTTCGGCGCGATAGAGGCAGGTGACGAGGCCTACTTGCGGGTCTGCTAGCGGCGCGACCACTTGCTGCAGGTAGTCGAGCTGAACGCGAATGTCACTGTCATTAACGAAGAGGACTTCGTGCGCCGCCGCGGATAGCATCTGCGCCAGATTGCTGACTTTGACATTGGTTCCGAGCGCTTGTTCGCAAACGATCAGCTTGATGGCGCGGCTCGGATATTCTTGTTGCAATTGGCGCACTGACGCGCAGGCGGGATCAGAGGCGTCGCTGACGCCGAAGATCAGTTCGAAGTCCGGATAGTCTTGCTCGGCATGGCTGCGGAAGCTTTGCAGCATTTCGGGGTCGGCGCCTTTTAATGGTTTGAGGATGGAGACGGGCGGGAGCGGGACATCTTCGACACAGGCACTATGACGAACTGCTTTCTGGAAACTCAACACTCCGCAGGCGGCGAGAAAATAAAAACCCAAGCACGCGAGGGTTCCGAATGCGGTGAGGATTTCCAGTAGCGTTCTAAAGGGCAGGTGCATACTCCGTATTCTGTCACTCTTCCGCGGCTCGGTTCGCGTTCAACGAACATCCACAGTTTACGAGAGCGCTACAAATTCGGTGGTGCCTCCGAGGCTACGCCGCAAAAGACACGGTTCTGCGCGCGAGTATCACGCCCAGTTCGATTATTCGTAGCGGAGGGATTCGATGGGATCGAGGTTGGCGGCTTTCCAGGCGGGATAGATGCCGAAGACCAGTCCTTCCGCCGCCGCGGACAAGAAGCCGAAGCTGGCCCAGAATAATGACATTGTCGCGGGTAGCGCATCCCAAACGGAGCGGATTGCAAACGTTATGAGCGCGCCGAGCAGCACGCCCAAAATCCCGCCAATGGCCGTGAGCGTGATGGCTTCGAGTGTGAACTGCATGAGGATGTCGCCTTTGCGGGCTCCGATGGCTTTGCGGACGCCGATCTCGCGCGTGCGCTCGGTTACGGAGACAAGCATGATGTTCATGACGCCGACGCCACCGACGATGAGCGCAACGCTTGAAACCGCGAACATGAAAATGAAAATCGCGCCGGTGATCTGATTCCAAACGTCGGAAAGCGAGTCCTGGGTGAAGACAGCGAAATTGTCGGGCTTATCGGGAGGAACGCGGCGACGGCGGCGCAGCAGTTCGCGCATTTCATCGACGGCTTTGGGCATATCG
Source organism: Terriglobales bacterium (assembly GCA_049589215.1). Classification (GTDB taxonomy): domain Bacteria; phylum Acidobacteriota; class Terriglobia; order Terriglobales; family Acidobacteriaceae; genus Acidiflorens. Next base: position 2,642 of record JBAWAI010000182.1, read on the forward strand.
TCGTGCGAGGTAGCTTTCACGCTGATGAAATGCTGCTTGAGTTCCGGGTGCAGCTTGCGCATGGTGGAGAGCGGGAAGTAGACCTTGTTGTCGTCCGGATTCTTTCCGCTGCCAAATGCGCTCTTAACTTTGTTGACCTCGCCGATCACTTCGAAGAGCTGGCCTTCAATATTGATTTCCTTGCCCAGCGGATCGGAGTTGCCGAACAGTTCATCGACCGTATCGGCGCCGAGGATGATGACCGAAGCGCGTCGCTCATCGTCAATATCGCTGAACCACCTGCCGGATTTCAGATCGAGATCGAAGACGTCCTTGGCCGACGCAGTGTCACCCTCGAGGATCGTCGACTTGGCCTTGCGGTCGCCGTATTTGACCGTATAGGTTCCACTACCGAATTGGGGCTCGACGTAGCGCACGCCCGCGGTGACCGCTTTGACATGCGGCAGATCCTTCATGGCCTCCGCGTCTTCGAAGGTCAGCTCTTTGCGGGTGCGCAGGTCCTCGGTGGGGCGGCCGAACGTGATCGGCATGTGGAAGGCGAAGATGATGTTTGACCCCATGCTGCTGATCATGCCGCTGACGTTGTTGTTAAGGCCGCGGACGATGGACGAGATTCCGATGACGACGGCGACACCGATGACGATGCCAAGGACGGTGAGGCCGGACCGCAGCTTATTGGTGCGGATGGTGGCCAGCGCCATCGCGATAATTTCACCGAATTCGCTTCTACCTACCATTGGAAATCAGGTCTCAGGTCTCAGCTCTCAGGTCCAAGCTCCAAGCTCCGAGATGAGAGCGTTGCAAACCTTCGGTCAATCACATTTCAAATCGCAGCGCGGCGATTGGATCTAACGTTGCCGCTTTCTTCGCCGGATATACTCCGAAGAAAATTCCTACGCTTGCGGCTACGAGCAGGCCCGCGAAAACTGCCCACAGTTTTATTACCGACGGCATGCCTACCGCCAGCGTTACTCCTTTAGCGATGCCGATCCCGAGCAACACGCCCATGATGCCGCCGGCGAGAGCAAGAATTACGGCTTCGATCAAAAACTGAAGCAGCACGTCGGAACGCCTCGCGCCCATGGCTTTGCGAATGCCGACCTCCCGAGTTCGCTCGGTGACCGAGACCAGCATGATGTTCATGATGACAATTCCGCCGACCAGCATGGAAATGGCAGCGATGCCGATCATCGCGATGAAGAACGTGCCCGTCAGGTTCGACCAGATGCTCAGCAGGCTGCTGTTGTTCTCCATGTCGAACGAGTCTTCACCGCCGGCCAGATCGTGACGACGCGCGCGCAAAATCACACGAGCTTCGTCCATGGCCTCGCTTAAAACAGCGCCCGTGCCGACCGCTTTCGCAGAGATGCGCATCTGCGAGTTGTAAACTCCGTACTGCTTGAACCATGACGAGAGCGGCATGAAGGCCCAGTTATCGAGACTCTGGCCGAGCACACTGCCTTTTTTCTTGCCCACGCCGATGATGCGATAGGTCCAGCCATCAATGCGGATCTCCTTGCCGAAGGGATCGACGCCGGGCATGAGTGTGTCGACGACATCGGGGCCAACGACGACCACGGGCGAGTCATTGTCCAGGTCAGATTGATTGACCATGCGGCCAGACTCGATGTCGACATCTTGCGTGATGGCAACCGCCGGCGTCATGCCTTGCACAATCGTGTCGGTCAGCGACTGCTCGGCGTATTTCAAGTGGCCGCTGTTATTGCGAGCGTAGGCACCAACGTACGCGCATAATTTGCAGCCCTCGCGAACGGCGCGATAGTCATCCAGGGTGAAGTCTTTGCGCTTCTGGCCTTCGATGTAGTGGTCAACGTTGGTGACGGCGGGCGAGACCTTGAACACGATGAAGACGTCGGCGCCGAGGTTAAATATTTTCTCCGCAACAAAGGAGTTTATGCCGTTGACGAAGGTGACGACCGCGATCACGGCGGCCACGCCGATCACCACTCCGAGAAGCGTGAGCGCGGAGCGGAGCTTGTTCGCCCAAAGCGACTGCATGGCGATTTTGATGGCCTCTGCGGTGTGCATGGAAACGGCTTTCGGCCTCGCTCCCGTGAGCAAATAATTCGGGGGGGCCTCGTGATGAGTTTAGCAGGAGTGTGCGTTTGAGCGCGTACTTACAGTGGTTGAGTGTTATGTGGGTGATTTGCGCTCGAGTTGGCTTAGGTCACGAACATGACGGCATGCCGAAGTCTCGTCGGCGAGACGCACAGTACGCCGACAGATTTCGTGCCTTGTTGGTTGTGATTGTGATCGGCGATTCAAGACGGCTAACGATCTTCTGCCGACTTACACTCTGCTCGACGCGAGACGCATAGAGAGCCTAACCGACACGAATGCGGCAAGCAGAGCCGCTGCCATCCAGGCCAAGTCGTTGCCGACTGCTCCGCGCATAAAAGGACCCAGCGCCGACCACCAGGACGGCTCAAGGTCAAGGCCACCCGTTTGCCGGCTCGCCTGCACGAGGTCTGCGACGCCAGCGACTGCCACTGCGATCAGCACGACAACTCCCACCAGCAAGACCGGCAGAGCGCGCGTCCACGGAAACGGGATGGGCGGCGGCGCGGCAGCTTCGGCGCGCACCGCGTCCATGACTGAAACGGCGAACCCGGAGGAGGGTTGAATATCGTCCGGCTGCGAAAGAATGCGGTCCAGTTCGTCGTTGTTCATTGCCCCTCCTGTGGAGATCATATCTAATTCGGACGCCGCGCTGGGTGCGGAGCCTGTAGCCCCCTCGGTCAATCCCAATTTGCGGGCCATCGTTTTGCGGGTCATCGTTGCTCCCGAGATCATTACTTCGCGCATACGAGCGTCAAACATCATGCTTCCTTCAGGCGCGCGACGCCTAACAATTGCGGCAGCTTGCCGCGCAATATTTCCCGTCCGCGAAACAAACGCGCCTTGAATGTCCCCTCGGGCAGGCCCAGGCTAAGGGCCGCCGCCGCAACATCCATTTCGTGAAAATAAAAGAGAATCAGCGCCTCGCGGTATTTTTCCGGGAGCGCCAGAACTGCGCGCCGGACGGCAAGATCGCGATCTTCCTCTTCCAGCCCGCCATCCTGCGCACGCGGATCGGCCGGTTCGCGCACATCGTCAATCGAAACGGTGGCAGGAATACGCCGCAGCTCCGAGCGATAGAAATTTGTTGCCAGCGCGAACAGCCACGTCGAAAAAGCCGCTTCCTTGCGCCACTGTTTCAGGCCGCGATAGGCGCGCAAAAAGGCCTCCTGTGCCATCTCTTCGGCGCGGCCGCGGTCGCGGCAAAAGCGAAAGGCGAGATTGACGAGCGGCGACTGCCAGCGGCGCACGATCTCCTCGAAGGCAGAGATGTCGCCTCCCAGTACGCG
>JBAWAI010000183.1:0-10399 GCA_049589215.1 Terriglobales bacterium
CCACTGGTCCTACAAACGAGAAGGCGCAAAAGACTTTTCATGAAGCGCAGGAGTTAGAGAAGAAGCACCAGGTGGAATGGGCTCTCGAGGCCTTCAAGAAAGCTGACAAGCAGGATGACGGGCACTGCGCGGCATGCCAGAAGAAGATGATTCAGTACGGCATGGAGACGCGCGACTGGAAGACGGCGGAGCTGGGCGCGGAAGAGTTGGCGGCCGAGGCGCAGGGCAATCGCGAGATTGCGCTTGCGCACTATCAGTGCGGGCGCGTGCTGTTCGAAGAAGGGCTCGACAAAAAGAAGGATGAGCTGTTCTCGCGCGCGCACGATGAACTCGCAAAGGCGCTGGCGATGTATGAGAATTTTCCCAGTGCCATTTTCAGCGACGGGCTTGCGCTGGCCCATCTCAAACAGGATGACGCGGCCAAGGCGCGCTTCGAACAGTTTGTAAAAATGCAGCCGGAGAGCGATCCCGATCGCCAGCGCGCCCTGCGCTTCATTGGTCAACCGGAGCTCGCGCGGGCTCGAATGGCGCCCGCATTTGCCGTGACCACCATCGATGGGCAGCATATCGCGCTCGACGATCTGCATGGAAAGGTCGTCCTCGTCGACTTCTGGGCGACATGGTGTGGCCCGTGCCGCGAGGCTTTGCCGCATATGAAGGAGCTGGCGAAGAAGTTTCAAGGCCAGCCGCTGGTGGTGCTGAGCATTAGCCTGGATGACGACGAAGCAAAGTGGCGGGAGTTTATCGCCAAGAACGAGATGTCGTGGCCGCAATACAGAGATGGCGGATTCTCCGGTCCGATCGCGAAGAGATTTGCTGTGGAGGCGATTCCGCACACCTTCACGATCGATGCGGATGGCGTGTTACAGGATGAGCACATTGGCGACGCTTCGATCGAAGGCAAGATCAAGAAGTTGATTGCGCGGGCACATGAGTTAGAGACCGCGCCAAAGCCCGGCCAGTAGTAGGCGGCTTGCGGGCCAGACGCCGCACACCCTTGCGGGCTGGACGCCGCGCATCCTTAGAGAGTTGCCTGAGACGGGGCAAGCTCCGTCTCTAAACGTCAGCTAGGCCGCCTTACGCCGCCGCGCGCCCAACCTTCCTCTGCGTCCCCAGAATTCTTTCAATCTGCTCGATGTGATTTAAATCGTGCCCGGCCACCATCTTCACGATGTGTTCGATACTCTCCTGGCCGCGCTCGGAGTGCTGGCCGAAATGTTTCCATTGCTCGGGTTTCAGCGTTTTGAGCATTGCCAGGTTCGCCTCGCGGAGCATGCGCTGCTGGATCAGGTCCTTGCGCGGATCGCGCTTGTCATAGTGCAGAGACGTGTTCCATGCATTTTGATCGTAGGCCTGCACGTCGATTCCCGGAGCGCCGAGGATGGAGCGCATGCGCCAGCCGATCACAATTTCCACGTCGGCCAGATGCGCCAGAATTTCGGCGACTGACCATTTGTCGGGCGCGGGCTTCTTGCGCAGTTTTGCGGGGCTGGCGCCTTTTACCAGCCGCTCGAGGCGCTTGGGCGTGGCGGCTTGCAGCTTGATGGGATCCTGTCCCTGCGCATGCGCGAGGATGCGCTGCGTGTATTGCTGGGCGGTTTCGCTCACTGGAATCTCCTTGGACCGATCGATTTGCACAGTAACAACGTGCACTTTGTAATTTGACGCGCCCAGGGTGCGAATGTGTGCACGGAATTCAGTCGTCCGCGTTCGACTCTATTTTTCGTTCGGGCACAGCGCTAGACAGGGCAAGCCCCATCTCCACATGATCGTCGTTTTTCTTCTCATCTGCCCTCTCTTTGCGCCGTCCTTTTTCCCATTGACCGCGAGTCAAAACGGCTTTGATTCCGAATTCAGGAATCCTGCCAAACCCCTGTTGTAAAAGGCATTGCCAATCCCTCGACGGGTGCTATATCTTGCATTGACCAGTGGTCAGCCGATCCTGGTCAGACCAAGGTGCAAGGGGGCCCATGTTGGAGGGAATTGTGAGCAGTCTGGCAAAACCGACGCAGCTGCGGAGAGACGTCAAGCCGCGTCCGCGCTCGGAGGCGAAACGGGCGCGCATTGTTGAAGTTGCCATCCGGCATTTTGCCGATCGCGGCTACAGTGCGGCGCGCGTCGAAGATATTGCGGCGCAGCTCGGAATCGCCAAGGGATCCGTGTTTCAACATTTCAAAAGCAAAGACGGGTTATTTTTCGAGGCCTACAAAAAAGCGGTGCTGTCGTTCCCGCGCTACCTGCAAGTCACGCCGGAGCTGTTGGATCGGGGATTTTTTGAAGTGCTTCGTTACTGGCTGGGGCGCACCGAAAATATGGTGCACGATAACCTCGCTTCCTATCGCATTTACCTGGTGGGCAATTACGGCACCGACCTGGCTCTGCGCAAGGAGATCAACCGTTTTCTCGTGACGGAGGATCCCTATGGCTGGCGCGAGTTCGTCAACTTTGGCATGGAGCGCGGAGATCTGCGCTCCGATCTCGACGTGGACATGATGGGGTCGATCCTCGAATGGACGATGGACCGCTTTCAGGATGCTCTGCTGACCGAGGAACTGGACCCGGGGCTGTTTCGCAAAACCGGGCCGGTTCCGGAGAAAAAAGAAGCCCGCATCGAACAGTTTCTCGATCTTCTCCGGCGGGCGATCGGATCGGAGAGCGCCGCGGTCAGTGCGAAGACAGGGGCGAAGACGTGCTGACGTCAAAGCCCGCATCTCACAAGGCACAACAGGTGGCGCGACACGTGGGGCCACCGGTCAGCCTCGCGGAGATCGTCGATAGTTACGACGCCGCTGCGCCGCTGGCCGAGGCGTCCACGATTCCGGCGCCCTGGTACGTCGACGCCCGCATCGCTGAGCTGGAGCGGTTGACAGTCTTTTCCCAAAGCTGGCAGGTGATGGGGCGAGTCGACCAGGTCGCCAAGCCCGGCCAGTTTGTGACGGCGACGGTTGCGGGCGAGCCAATAGTTGCAGTGCGCGGGCAGGATGGCGTGCTGCGCGCCTTCTACAACGTGTGCCGGCATCATGCGGCGGCCGTCGTGACTGAGCCGTGCGGGCTGGCTTCTATTTTGCATTGCCCTTATCACGGATGGAACTACGGCCTCGATGGCACCCTCAAGGGCATGCCGGAGTTCGACGGCGTGCGGAACTTCGATCGCGAAGATAATGGGCTCGTGCCGGTGAAGGTCGAAACCTGGGAGCCGTTCGTCTTCGTCAATCTCGACCCCAAGGCCGCGCCGTTGAGCCAGTTTCTGGGCGGCCTGATCAGCCGGGTCGCGCCCCTCGGCCTGAGCGGACTGCATTACTTCACCACGACGTCTTACGACATTGCGTGCAATTGGAAGGTCTTTGTCGATAACTATCTCGATGGCGGCTATCACGTGCCGCATCTTCATAAAGGCTTGAACTCGGTGCTCGATTACCGGCAGTACACGATCGAGAATGAAGACCGCTATTGCTTGCAGTCGAGTCCGATGGTGAGTTCGGCGGAAGACGCGTCAACCGGCGCGACTCGCAAAGGCGACCGGGCGTGGTATTTCTGGCAGTATCCGAATTTCATGTTCAACTGCTATGAGGGATATCTGGATACCAATCTCGTCATTCCCGTTGATGTCGATCATTGCCGCGTGATTTTTGATTTCTATTTCAGCGATGTGAGCGAGGCCTCCCGCGCTTATAACGAGCAGAGCGTGGCGGTCGGCAATCGCGTGCAGGATGAGGATCTCGGCATCTGCGAAGCGGTGCAGCGCGGGCTGAAGTCGCGCGCCTATGGCGCGGGCCGGCTGTCGGTCCGGCGCGAAGCGGGCGAGCAGTGGTTTCACCGCTTGCTGGCGGCGGATTTGAAGCGCGGTTTGTGATTGAGTCTTGGCGGTTGGCTGGTATAGCGAATGCCCGGCCCGCCGCCAGGTGGCGGCATGTGGGGTCGTGGGGTTGGGCCGGGCAATGCTATTTACGTCGTCTCATGGTTCCAGTTAATTCACTATTTATAGTTCCGAACGCCCAGGTTTGCTGTGATGGTCATCACATTTCGATGTGATTAATTTGCGCAGTTGGCAGGCCGCATCTCCTAGTTCCAGCCTGCCTATCAAGTAAGTCGCGCTTGACAGACCTTTCCGGCCTTCTTATTGTTTACCGATCGTTGACTTACAAGTCTGGCTTACCTGCTATGAACATCGTTAAAGCTACAAAAAAATACGAAGAGTGGCTCGGGCTCCATTTGCAGATCGTCGAGCCTGACTTGCGGCTTAAGCATCAGCACATGGCAGAGTCGGAATTCTCGTTCTTCCGGGCCACGTTTTACCGCTGGCTTCAGTCGTGGGATGACGTGTGCTCCGAAATCGGCCACGCGCCCCGCCTGCTGTCTGTCGGCGATTTGCATGTTGAGAACTTTGGCACATGGGTCGACGCCGACGGCCGCCTGGTGTGGGGAGTGAATGACTTCGACGAAGCTTCTTACTTTCCGTACACGCTGGACCTGGTGAGGCTGGCCACCAGCGCCCTGCTCGCTGCCGAGGAAAATAAGCTGACGATGAAGGCCAAGGACGCAGCCGAGTCGATCCTGACCGGATACGAGCGCAGTATGGAGATGGGCGGCCGGCCTTTTGTGCTCGAGGAGGATCATGCATGGCTGCGCGCCATCGCCGAAAGCAAGCTGCGCGATCCTGTCACCTTCTGGCAGAAGATGGATAACCTGACTCCCGTGAAGGGCCCGGTGCCGGAGAGCGCGCGCGAGGCCGCGGAAAGTCTGCTGCCCGAGGCGAAGCTCAAGTATCGACTGGTGCCCCGCACCGCCGGGTTGGGAAGCCTCGGTCGAGTTCGCATCGTGGCGCTGGCTGATTGGAATGGCGGGCGAATCGCCCGCGAAGCCAAGGCGCTTTGTCCGTCGGCGCTGCACTGGGCTGATCCCTCAACTCCGCGCGAAATTCTTTATGCCGCCATCATCCGGCGCTCGGTGCGTTGCCCCGACCCCTTTGTTCAGCTCCGCGGACATTGGGTGGTGCGTCGCCTGTCCCCGCACTGCTCACGCATCGAACTGGAGGCGCTCGGCACCAACAAAGGCGAGTGCCGTCTGCTCGAGGCGATGGGCCGTGAGACAGCCAACATTCACGCCGGTACGGAAGAGAAGCGGCGCGTCATTCTCAAAGATCTGCACAAGCGCAAAGGCAACTGGCTGATCAAAGCCGCGCAGGCCATGGCGGAACGCGTAGGTAAAGACTGGCGCGAGTGGCGGAATCACCAGCAGGGCAAGGCAGCGGCCTGAGCCGCTCAGCCGCCGCCCTTATTGCAAAGCCACTCCCGACCAAACTCGCGGAGTAGGTTCGGCGATCCGAAGTCGGATTGCCGGACGCGTCCTCTCATTGGTTGCGGGAACATTCGTTGTGGGAACGTTCTTTGTCGGAACGATCGCTTCAAGAATGCATTCCAGAGCCTCGGCCGAACCCGACCAGCCCCGCGAAAGCGGTTCTCGACAAACCGATAATTCACCGATCACTCGCCCCGCCGCATGCGGGTCAAGTTCGAGATCGAGCCGATCAGGTATCCCGGCCAGCGGAATCGGCAAGCGATGCGCCGGGGACGCTAGTCGCAGGCTGGCCTCCTCCAGCCAGTATGCGACCAGAACTTTCAAGTGCTCGCGGCTGCACGCGCTCTTGGCGTCAGTCTCCCGCGCCAGTGACCCATGCCACGTGAAAATTTTCAAATGATCGAGCCAGCGGTTCTCCATCACGAGAAACCATCTCTCGTGCCGAAGGGTGACGAGGCCGCAAACGGAACAGGGCAGGCGTTTCGTAATTGTGCAGTCCATTAAATTCCTCTTATGCAAGCCGGGGCGCGTGTGTTCTTGGGCGCGCTCCCGGCGATCGAAGCAGTGCTCTTTCGGCGAGGGGGACGGTCAGGATTCCGACTGTGGAATCGAAATGTAACGTGAAATGCACGGAACAGGCGCCGCACAGCCAGAAATGCTCGCGTTTGCGAGTCTTGCGGCGGTTTCCATCGAAAACACCGTCCACATCGGCGCGCACATTCTCAGATACGAAGAGCTTGCCCTCGCGCAACGACCGGAAGGGGACACTACATCCTGGATTTGCGCATTTTTGCAACATGTTGAACCCATATTCTCCAGTATCGGGCCTCGGCCAGAGGAGATTACAGGGGCATAGCATGTAGCTGCCCAATCGTTAATTACCCAAAGGACCGCGCTCCATTAGCGATTCAAGGTAGTTACGCGCGATGGAAATAAACCGGACTGAGGCTGTTCTAGTGACAAATGACGGCGCGCCGCCCATCCTGACGGCAACCCGACAATGACCACAATGTGAATGTGACAGGCGTCACACCCGCGGCGATTGCGACCAATCGTTGCCCCGGATCGTTGTCGAATCGACGCGGAATGCTGCCGCCCTATTTCAGCAGCCACACCGAGCAGGCAATCAGGCACCCCAGCGCGGCGATCAGCAAGCCCAAATGCCAGAATATTCTTCGTCCCGAGAGCAGCGTGATGGACGTAATGACCAGCGCGACCTCTAAAAACACCTCGCCCAGGTCGAAGCGGTCGGCTTTGTGGTGCGTGAGGTCGAAATCTTTTTCCAGCTCCCGCGCCTTGGTCTCCAGTTCTTTCTGCTCATCTTTATAGCGGTCGGCTTCGCCGCGCGCTTTCTCTTGCAGTTTGGACGCCGCGTCGGCATCTTTGGTGGCGATTACAGCGGCCAGATCGGCGAACAACTCGTCGGTGTGCTGGCGGATTTTCTTCGCCTGGTAATAGCTCCACTGATCGGTGACCTTGTTCTGGAGGATGACCTCTTCGGTGTGCGCGCGGTGCCCGAGCAGAGAGACGGTGGCCACCAGCACGGCCAGCACCGCCATCGTGATCGTGATGGGCGCGAGATCCGGATGCTCGCGTCCGTGCTCGGCGTGCTCCTGCAACTCCTGCAGTTCGTCACTCATATTGTCGCGCTCCTGATAGAGACTCGTGAAAACAAAAATTCAAAATGCCAGAGGTAATCCCCATGCCGGTCGCGGCCAGGCTTCTCCTCCTTATTTTGCGATTCTTGAGAATAAACCATGCCGGCTATTCTCCCATTACTTTTATCAGGATTCTTTTGTCGCGCTGGCCGTCGAACTCCGCGTAGAAAATCTGCTGCCATCGGCCAAAGTCGAGCCGTCCCTTGGTCACCGGCACGATCACCTCGTGATGCACGAGCAGCGACTTCAAATGCGCGTCGCCGTTGTCTTCACCGGTCTTGTGATGCTGATAATCGCGATTGAAGGGCGCCAGTTTTTCCAGCCACTGGTCGATATCTTCGATCAATCCGCTTTCGTCGTCATTCACGTACACGCCCGCCGTGATGTGCATCGCCGAAACCAGGATCATGCCATCCTTGATTCCCGATTTCTCGAGCGCCGCCTCCACCTGCGGAGTAATGCGCAAATATGCGCGCTTGGTCTTGGTATGGACGGTGATATACTCGGTGTGAAATTTCATTTTCGTTGGATGCACACGATGTGATTCATATCACGCTCGGAGGAATTGGCCTCACATCACAGTAAGTCGAAATTTCAAAAGCTGGTTATATGGATGTCACTCGATTTGAGCTGACCGCTCGCGAAGTGCTCCACTTGCTCGACCAACAGGTCGCAGCTCTAGCCGGTCGTAACTTCAAAGAGTTTTCCCGCAGCGAAACGAATTCCTACCTTGCCCGAAAACGCAGAATCCTCAGATTGCGCTCTTCACTCTCCCGGCTCATCCCAACCCGTTTAAGTTGAAGGCTTTTTTGGCGAGGCTTTTGTTGTGGAGGTTTTGCGCCGCTGCGCGTGTCGGCCATTACCATTGCCGTTGCCGTCTCCGAACGTCCTCTCATATTCGGACAACAGTTGATGCATCTCTTCGATGAGGTCGACGAGTTCCTGCGGGTCTTTGACCTGCTTGGCTCTTTCTTGGAGTGCCGTCCATCCAAACGGTGTGTCGAGGGGCATCGTTCTTCGAACCGGGCTGAGATAGTTTACAAAAAAACGAGACTCTATTTTAAGTCTGGAAAGTGGGCCTGAGTCCAGCGGAAAATTGTAATCTTATGTGCCAAAGTACGCCACGGGTGCATAACCAGCAACCCCGCGCCAGCCCATGTTTGACTAATTTGGCCTGATTGATTTGGTCTGCCCGATTTGGTCTGCCCGATTTGGGCCGTCATCGCTTAGATCCGGCTATCTCCAATGCGGCGCTCCAGCCCGCAGCCGGTTATCGGCCGCCCGTAACCGCATGCGCCCCGCGGAGTTACCGCATCGATTGTTCGATCTCGGAGATCCAGTCCGGCCGCTTGAGCACCTCGCGTGGCTTAGGACCATCGGCCGCCCCGACGATCCCATCCCGTTCCATCAGATCAATCAGATGGGCAGCCCTCCCGTAGCCGATGCGCAGCCGCCGCTGCAGCAGGGAGGTCGACGCCTTGCCAAACTCGATCACCAGCCGCACCCCGTCGTTATAAAGAGGATCGTTCTCATCCTCGGGAATCTCTTCGCCGGTTACCGCATCGATCTTCGTCTCGCGCTCTTCCTGCGGCGTCTCGAGGAAGTGCTGCTGGTATTGCGCCTGCCCCTGCGTCTTCCAGAATTCCACCACCGCCGCAATTTCCTTCTCCGTTACATATGGAGCATGCAGCCGGTGCACGCGCGCCGATCCCGAAGGCAGATACAACATATCGCCGCGGCCCAGGAGCGACTCCGCGCCGTTGGCGTCGAGAATCGTGCGCGAGTCAACCTTGGTCGCCACGCGGAAAGAAATACGCGCCGGGAAGTTCGCCTTGATAAGGCCGGTGATCACGTCCACCGACGGCCGTTGCGTCGCCAGTACCAGATGAATGCCGACCGCGCGCGCCATTTGTGCGAGGCGCGTAATCGACTCCTCTACATTGTTGCCGTCGAGCATCATCAGGTCGGCGAGTTCGTCGATGATGATCACGATGTAAGGAATCGGCCCGTCCTCTCCCTGCTCATTTGCAAACAGGCTGGGCGTGTCGTCAAAGAGCGCGTTGTAGCTCGCAATATTGCGCACGCCTTTCGCGGCCAGTAGCTTCAAGCGCCGCTCCATTTCACGCACTGCATTGCGCAGCGCATTCGCCGCCAGCTTCGGCTCGGTGATGATCGGCGTATAAAGATGCGGCACGCCTTCGTAGTTACCCAGCTCCAGCCGCTTCGGATCGACCAGCACCAGTCGCACCTGATCCGGCGTCGACTTGTAGAGAATCGACATGATCATGGCATTGATGGCCACGCTCTTGCCCGTGCCCGTCGAACCGGCAATCAGCAGATGCGGCATGCCCGCGAGGTCGGCAACCGCGAGTCGGCCATTGATGTCCTTGCCCATCGCGAGCGTCATCTTCGATTTCGATCCGAGGAATTCCTGCGACTCGATGTTCTCGCGCAGCCAGATGATTTCTCGGTCGCGGTTCGGCACCTGAATGCCGACCGTGCTCTTGCCGGGCATGCGCTCGACCAGAATGCTTTCAGCGCGCAGCGCTAAACAAAGATCATCGGTGAGCCCGGTGATGCGGCTGTACTTGATGCCGGCTTCGGGCTTGTACTCGAACGTCGTCACCACCGGACCGGGATTGATCTGCGTGACCTGGCCGTGCACGTCGAACTCGGCATAGCGGTCGGTCAACACCTGCGCGAGCAATTTCAGTTCGTCTTCATGCACGGCCTGCTGCTCGTCGGCGCGATGGAGCAGGCTCGAAGGCGGCAGCTTGTAATTGCCGGCAATCTTCGGCATGGTCGTCTTCGGCTTGCGCTCGCTGTCGGCGCGGTCGCTGACTTCAATGTCGGATGGCGCGCCCAGTCCGTCGCGGCCCGGAGACGACGTTTGCGCGGAGAGCGATTCCTCCGCGGCTGGTGCAAACGCCGTCTCGTCCTCCTCCGCCATGCGTTCAATTCCGGTGCGCGGCGAGCCTTTTGCGCCGCCCGAAGATGCCTCCAAAACTCGTTGATCGGCGCGAAGCAATTCCGGCCGCGGCGAGTCCGTACGCGGCGCACGCGCCGGCACAAGTTGTGCGGTGACGACCGGCTTCTCCGCCCGCCGTTTCTCGAGTTCCTTTTGCTGACGTGCCCGCTCGCGTTCATCCTGCCAGTCGCGCCAGCGCTCGCGCAGCGCAATAAAAAATGCGAAGCGCGTCGGCGCCCATACCTGAATCGCAGAGAACGAAAATGCCGTGGTCAGATAAAGCGCAACCGCCAGAACAGTGGTGCAGACGATATATGCGCCGGCAACGTTCAGGTAATGGATCAGCACATCCCCGAGAATTCGCCCGGCCAGTCCCTCGATCGGAATCGCGCCCATCCAGCGCACATGACCCGGCAGAATGGCGAGCAGCGCGGGCACGAACATCAGCAGCCAGAGCGCTCCCAAAGTCTTGGCC
>JBAWAI010000184.1:0-7675 GCA_049589215.1 Terriglobales bacterium
ACTTTGAACATGCGTCTGGAGGCTCTCCATGTTCCAGCGCTCTTTATTCCCGCCGTCCTTATTCCGGCCTTCTTTGGTGTAAACTTCACCGCGCCAGAGGTCTGCATGAGCGCCAGTATCAATGCCGCAACCGTCGAACTGCCGCCTGAAGCATCGGCTATACATTGGAGCCTATCCAAGCGCATCGCTTTCCGATTCTGCTTTCTCTACTTCGGACTCTACTGCTTTTACACCCAGATCAGCACCGCCCTGATCTCGATTCCGAACATGGAGATTGGCGATCCGTCGGCTCTTTGGCCGATGCGGCAGATCGTCTTCTGGACAGCCGCTCATCTTTTCCATGCCAAGCTCCCGCTCGTCTACTCGGGCAGCGGCAGCGGCGACAAGACCTTCGACTGGGTCATGACGTTCTTCCTTCTCGTCTTCTCGGTGATTGCGACCGCTGCCTGGTCCGCGCTCGATAGCCACCGCGAGAATTATGTAACTCTCCTCAAGTGGTTTCGGCTCTTCATGCGCTTCGCCCTCGCCTCCCAGATGATCGGTTACGGCATCGACAAAGTCGTGCCATTGCAGATGCCGTATCCCTACCTGACGCGGCTACTCGAGCCTTTCGGCAACTTCTCTCCCATGGGAGTTTTGTGGGCATCGGTGGGGGCCGCGCCGGCCTTTGAAACTTATGTGGGCTGCGCGGAGACGCTGGCCGGAATTCTTCTCATATTTCCGCGGACGACGATGGTGGGCGCGCTCATCGCGCTCTGCGATATGACCCACGTCTTCATGCTCAACATGACCTACGACGTTCCGGTCAAACTCTTCTCATTTCATCTGATGTTGATGGCCTTGTTCCTGCTCGCGCCCGATGGCGAGCGTCTGCTGAATTTCTTCTTCCGCAATCGCGCCGTCGCTCCCCCAGCGCACCCGCAGCTTTTCAAGTCGCGCCGCGCCAATCGCATCGCCCTCGCTTTGCAGATCGTCTTCGGCCTCTGGATGATTGGCACCAGCCTTTACGATGCTCACAATTCCTGGCACCTCTACGGCGGAGGTCGTCCCAAATCCGCGTTTTATGGAGTCTGGAATATCGACCAGCTTTCCATCGACGGCCAGCTTCGGTCGCCGCTCGTGATCGACTACGATCGCTTTCGCCGGGCGGTCTTCGACTTCCCGGACCGGGTTTCCTTTCAGCGCATGGACGACACATTCGCTTCGTTCGGCGCCGCGATTAACACCGACAACAAAACGATTGCACTGACCAAATCCACCGACAAGAACTGGAAGGGCAAACTTAGCTTCCAGCGCCCGGCCGCCGATCAGCTGATTCTCGACGGCGACATCGACAATCACAAGATGCACATGGAACTGCACCTCATCGATCGCAACAAGTTCCTGCTCGCCAATCGCGGGTTCCACTGGATTCAGGAATACCCATTCAACCGGTGAAAGCCGTCGCATTCGCAAAGCGGAGACGCCACGTCACTTCGTCCCCGCTCTCCCGTCGATCGTCTCATCTCGCTCCACATATGCCTGCATCCAGCCCAGAACGCGCGTCCAGCCTTCGGCATGGTTTTTGGCGGCATCCGGAACGCCCGCAAAGCCTGTGTGCCGAATCTTGAGCATCGTTCCGGTGCCTGCCCGCATGGGCCCACCTGGGTGCAAGCCGTGGACATCAGTCGGCTCCAACTCCCATCTCACAACAGTTTCCAGGCCGTCGCTCCAACTGGCCATCCAGGTGTGCACGAGCAGACGCGGTGGATCGACTTCAAGATACTCCCCATCGACTCGGAACGAATGTCCATCGGCGCCCACGCCGATGCTCGACCACTTTCCCCCGGGCCGCAGATCGGCGTTCCACTGAGTGACCCGATAGATCCCTTGCTGTCCCCACCATCGCGGAACCTGGCTGGGATCGGTAATCGCTTCAAACACGCGCGCCGGCGGCGCCGCGATAAATACTTCTCCGAGAATTTCATCCTGCGCCGTGTTGACGGCCGCGATAGCGATAGCAGTAGCCATGGCAACTTACTCCTTCCTGAAAGTAATCTTCTTGCAGCGTTCCTGACAGCGTTAGCGAACCTTTTCCACCGCTCTTGCCAGTTCTTCCAGCACTCCCGGCCATCCGCCCGTATATGCTTTCTTTGCATCCGGTTCGGTGCTCAATCCGCTGTGCGTAAGTTTCACGTGCGTCCCGGTTGCGGTTGGCGTCAGCTCCCAACGAACAATGCTGGTATGACTGGGATCGTCGTGGAAGTTGGCCAGCCACGTGTAAACCAGAAGCCGCGGCGGCTCGAACTCGAGTATTTCGCCCTCATGCCGGATCACCGACACGCCGCGAAACGGCTGCGGTGGCCGCATCTCCAGCCGCCAGCGTCCGCCCACGCGCGCATCCATTTCATAGAGGCCGAGTCCAGGCGACCGCCGCCGCGTCTCTTCCGCATCGGTGAGCGACTTGAAAACTCGTTCGGGCGGAGCGGCAATGTCGATTTCACTGACAATCGTGTCGCGATCGGAGGTAGTAACGGCTTTTGACATGACAGTTTTCCTTATTCGCCTCTACTTTGCGCGCTCGAGCGTGAAGAACTGCTTCATCTCGCTGCCGTGGTCGAGGAACACCCAAGCCTCGGTATGGTGATCGGAGTCCGGTTGCGCGAAAGTCACATGCTGCATGTGTCCTGCGCCTGCGCCGATGTTAGTGCCGTCAAAAAACTCGAAGCTCACCGATTTCCCATCCGCCGAAACCGCCTTCATGCGCGGCTGGTTCCCGGCTCCGCAGTAATGGGTCATAATCAGGCGATCTCCGTCCATGTGGAACATCGAAATCATGTCCTCGTGGCCCTCGCCGTGAATCTCGCTCATCAGCGCCGAACCACCCGCCGTCATGCGAAAGGTGACCTCGATCGGCTGTCCCTGGGAGCCCTTCCCCACCCACTTCCCTTCCAGCGTTGCCAGTTGATGAAACGACTTTTCGGCTTCGGTTTCAGCCAACGCGACGCTCGCGCTGAGCATGGCGACAAGAACTGCGGCGACCACAACGACTGTGCGTAACGGTTTCATAAGTTCCTCCTGAATTTATTTGTTTCTGCCCGGGGTCTTGTGCGGAGAAGGCGATTCCACTAGTCCTTGTTGCTCGCGAGCATATTCGCCCTCCACAAAAGTTTTTAAGTTCGCGAGATTGAGTTGCCAGAATTGGCGGTAATGCTCAATCCACGAATCGACCGCCTTGAGCGGCTCGGGATTGAGCTGATAAAAGCGATGGCGCCCGCGGCGGTGCTCGACCACCAGACGCGCTTTGCGCAGTTGACGCAGATGCTTGGAGATGGCAGGCCGCGAAACCGGAAACGATTCGGCGATCTGCCCAGCCGGCCGCGCCCCAGCTCGGAGCAGATCGAGCACGGCCCGCCGCGTCGGATCGGCCAAAGCGTGAAAAGTAGTCTCCGCCGAATATGTAACCGAACGGTTCCGCATAATGCGTAACTATACGGTTACGTTATTTTCATGTCAAGAAAAAAGTTAAGGCGCGTCTGCGGGGCTTCGCAGCAACGGTGAATCTAAGTCGCATCGAGCGGAAAATTGGGATTTCCGCGTCCCAGTCGCTCGCTCAGGCTGGCGGCGATGAGCTTTCCGTGAAAGCGTCCGTTCTCGATAAAGATTTCGCTGGTGCGCGACCCCGCCACAATCACTCCCGCCACGTAGATCCCGCGCACATTCGACTCCAGCGTCTCCGGATCGCACACCGGTCGCAATTGCTCGGACGACAACTCCAGACCGATGCTGCGCAGGAAATCGTAATCCGGATGGTACCCGGTCATCGCAAATACGAAGTCATTTCTCAGGCGCACGAGACCTGACGGCGTCTCCAACACCACGCAGTCCGAGCCAATCTCTTGCACGCGGCTGTTGAAATACGCCGGAATCTCGCCCGCCTTGATGCGGTTCTCGATGTCGGGCCGCACCCAATACTTGACATGCGGATGCATCTGCGCCTGATGATGCACCAGCGTTACGCGCGCTCCGTGCCGCCACAGGTCAAGCGCCACCTCGGCGGCCGAGTTCTTGCCGCCAATCACCACAACGTCGGTGTCGTAAAAGGGATGCGGCTCTTTGTAGTAATGAAAAACTCTGTCCGTATCCTCCCCCGGCACGTTGATCAGGTTGGCTAGATCGTAGTATCCCGTCGCCACCACGATTTTGCGCGCCTGGTAGTCGTGAATCGCGTCGTGCCGACCCATCGTCGTCACGCAAAACTTGTTGTCTTCGCCAGTGATTGTCTTGACCCATTCGTACTGACGAATCTGTAGTTGATAATGCTCAGCCACGCGCCGGTAATATTCGAGAGCCTCGAGCCGGTTGGGTTTCGCCGATGCCGTTGCAAAAGGAATATCTCCGATCTCCAGCAACTCGGGCGTGGTGAAAAACACCATGTTCGTCGGATAGTGATAAATCGAGTTGACCAGACACCCTTTGTCGATGATGAGCGCTTTGAAACCGGCTTTTTCCGCCTCAATGGCGCATGCCAGACCGGTCGGGCCCGCGCCGATCACGATTACATCGGGGGACGACTCGGGCCGCATCCGTGGCTGCGTGCGCGTCAGCGTTTCAGGCGCATGTTTGCCCGAGGCTGCCGTTTCGGAAATCATCGTCTCCGGAGTCCAGCTTTCGGGAATCTGTTTTGCTGGCAAGAGAATAAGAGCCTTTGTCGCGCGGGATAGAAGGTTGCTATTTTAGCACCGCGCTGTAGGGGCCTCTGCGTTACTTCTTGACGCAGACCGCCACTCCGTCGCGCAATGGCAATATTGTTGTGAACAAGTCTTTCGACTCTGAAATCAGGCGGTCGAACTCCAGAATCGCTTTTGTCTGCTCATCCGGATTCGGCTTCCGCAACTTCCCGCTCCACAACACGTTATCGGCAATAAAAAGTCCGCCACTCTTCAGCTTCGGCAATGCCACGCGAAAAACGCGGGGATAGTCTACTTTGTCCACGTCATTGAAGATGATGTCGTAGGGCTGCTTTTCTTCCGAGAGAATTTCGAGCGCATCGCCCACGCGCATCACAATCCGCTCACTAACGCCCGCGCGCTCAAAATACTTGCGGGCCTTGTCCGCGCGCTTCTTGTCGCCATCGGTGTAAATCACGCGCCCGCCCTCACCCACCGAGCGTGCCCACCAGATCGTCGAATATCCAATGGCTGAGCCCATCTCAAAAATTCTCTTCGCCTTGCTGATGAGCGCCAATTGATAAAGTAGCCGTCCAACCGCCGGCCCGACGATCGGCACATGATTGCGCCCAGCCTCGGCCTCCATCTCCGTCAACACTTCGTCACGCGGCGGCAGCATCGCATAGAGAAAGTCTTCAACCTCCGGAACCGTGATCCCGCCCATGCGCCAATCCGGTGCCGCATTTCGATTTGGCATTACTCCCCCTCAACCTGCGTGCTGTTTTTTGATCTGACCTCGTCGACCTCAGATCTCACGAACCACGTTACGAAATTGTCTGCCCCGGCTTCATCTCCAGCACTTTCACGTCCGGAGCCAATTTCTGCAGTTCACTGGGCGTCCCCGTCAACATCGGAAAGGTTCCAAAATGCATGGGAATCACCGTCTCTGGCTTGAGCAATTTGCAGGCGTAGGCTGCCTCCCGCGGAGACATCGTGAAATGATCGCCGATCGGTAGCATCACGATCTTCGGCGCATACAAATCGCGAATGATCGCCATGTCGCTAAACACATTCGTATCGCCGGCATGATAAATCTTCACGCCATTGGAGAATTCGAGCACGTATCCGCAAGCCTCGCCGCCGTAGATCACCTGGTCGCCATCCTGAATTCCGCAGGAATGCACGGCATGCACCATGGTGATCTTCACGTTCGCCACCGTCTGCGTCCCGCCTTTATTCATCGGAGCAATCTGCTTCACGCCCTTCTTCTGAAGCCACGAACAAAGCTCGTAAATCCCAACCGCCACTGAGTCATGCTTTTTCCCGATCTCAACCGCGTCGCCGATGTGATCTCCGTGCCCATGCGTGCAAACCAGCACGTCAGCTTTCTTCACGTTCTTTTCACTCTCCGGGCACATCGGATTGCCGCCCACCCACGGATCGACGAAGAACGTCTTCCCTTCCGGAGTTTCGATGCGAAACGTAGCATGCCCAAGCCAGGTCAATTTGATGCCCTTAAGATCCATAAAATTCCTTGTCAACCTCTACAAACCAATTCATACCTCGTGCATCTTCGCATCGATCAACCGCTTCGATGCGAACTAATATTTTAGAGATGCGCCGTGTGGGGCGCAAATGCAACGCCGCAAACAAACAATTGCGCGGCCGCCGCAGACCGTTCTGTTGGGAGGTCTGATTTGTAAGCCTCGCCAGGCAGTTTCCGCTTTGCCATCAGTTTCCGCTGTGCAAGAATAGTCGGCGCGCCAAAGGGCCAGTTTGCATTCGGCCCGTCTGTAGGTCACCCAATGCTGCCAAAGCTGCTTTGTTTTCTTCTCGTTCTCTTTCCGCACTGCTTTGCGCAATCGACCGCCAGCCAGTCTGCGCCGTCTTCAACCACTGGAACATCATCCGGCACAGCTTCCTCTCCCCCGGCCGCAACCCCCGCCCCGGGCGCAGCCAAAACGTCCTCCGCGCTTTCGAACGCGTCCGTTTCCCTTCTTCCCGATCCACTCGGCGAGGCTCTCGTTCTCTACCGCAAAGGTGACTTCGACGGCGCGCTCGCCAAGTACCACGAAATTCTGCAGCAGAAGCCAAACTCACCGGACGCTCACGCCGGCATCATTCGCGTCTATCTCAAGCAGAAGAAAGTCGACGAGGCGGCCCATGCCGCCGATCAGGCGTTAGCGATCAATGACGCGCCGCGAATCCGTGTTGCCCATGCCGAAGTCTTGTTTCGCCAGGGCCGCATTGAAGACGCCGAAAAAGAATGGGTCAGCGTAATCAATTCCGGACATGCGGAGGCGCGTGCCTATCTGGGTCTGGCGCGGGTTCGCCGCGCCATTGCGATGTATAAGACTGCCCAAACCTATATTAAGAAGGCGCATGAAATCGATCCCAACGATCCCGACATCACCGAACGCTGGGTCTCAACGCTCACGCGATCGGAGCGCATCAAGTATTTGGAAGACGAACTTGCTGGCGAAAATAACTGGGACGCAGACGAGCGCATGGGCACCAGAAATTATCTGGAATATCTGAAGGAACGCGCCAAAAGAAAACAAAGCCCGTGCCATCTCGTAAGCAAGGTGACCGCGACCGAAACGCCGCTCGTCCGCCTGTTGATCGATCCCCGGCACTTGCGCGGATTTGGCCTCTCGGTCGAATTGAACGGCCACAAAAGCTCGCTGATGCTCGATACCGGTGCCAGCGGAATCACGGTGAAACGGGCGATTGCCGAAAAAGCCGGCATCTCAAAGATTAGCGCCTCAAAAATCGGGGGAGTGGGAGACAAAGGATGGAAAGATGCCCACATAGGCATTGCCGACTCGATCAAGATCGGTGGCCTGGAGTTTCAGAACTGCCCCATCGAGGTGATCGAAGGCCGGTCCGTGGCTGATGAAGATGGATTGGTTGGTACCGATGTTTTTGACGATTTTCTCGTCGATCTCGATTTTCCAGACGAGAAGCTAAAACTCAGTGAATTGCCCAAGCGTCCTGGCGAGCCGGAACAAAAACTAGCTCTGAAA
>JBAWAI010000185.1:0-5642 GCA_049589215.1 Terriglobales bacterium
GCACCAGCCTCACTCAAGATTTGAATTCAATCGCTCGATATCGCCCAACCAGTTTGCGCCTAGTTATCGCAGTTGGGTTTCGGGGGATAGCACAGCGGCATTGGGCCGTCCGGGGCCGGAGCCTTCGGCATGGCTGCGTATGCGAAAGTGCCTAACAAACCTACCAACAGTAGAAGTGCTCTGAATGAACGTTTCATCGAATTTCTCCTTAGGGTCACAGCGATTGCCCCTGGATGGGGATCTCTGTAGGAAGTTGTGATACCGATCTTCTTTTCTGTTTCGACACTTGATCTTTTGCCGATTTTGCCGCTTCGGCATGGTAGCGGAGGGTTCCTAAAATTAGCTGCCCCAAAGTGCGTTTCCGGCCTGTGTGTTCGTCTTGACTTTCATTGTTTTGCTCCTTTCTTCTGGGATCTGTCTGGGTTTCAACTTGCCCTTACGCACTTAAGTAATGCAAGAGAGGTGCCAAAGGTAATCAGCGGGACTAAATTGCTGTGACTTCCCTTCTTGGTATTGATAACAATGGGGATAGCCGATTATGTATTTGGGTAAGCCGCCGCCAATCAGGCTACTTGGTCTGAACCGCCTAACAATAAGGTTAGGTGGCCTCGCGTTTGTGTTAGGGGAGCAGGCGAGAGGAGCGGTTGATATACTCGTCCGGTGACGCACGATCCCGTTCCGGAGGCTCCTCGCTCCAGTCAACCTCGCCTTGAAGCGCTCGCTGGCCCCCTCAAAGGCAAGACTTTCCCGCTGACAGAAGATGAGCTATCGTTCGGTCGCGAGCCGTCAAACCAGATTTCCCTGCTGGACTCGCTCGTGTCGCGACGGCACTGCGTGATTCGGCGGGATGGCCAGGGTTTTCTGATCAAGGATCTGGATAGCCGGAATAACACGTTCGTGAATGATGTGCCGATTAACGAGCGCGTGCTGGCGGATGGCGATCAGATCCGGATTGGCAAGTCGATTCTTGTATTTCAAGGTCAGGCGCATGAGCGCTCCGCCGACGGCTCTTCTTTGCGGATTGACTCCGGTCCCACGCCCAGCGGAGCCACCATGGTCCTGCGGAAGCAGGATGCTATTTACCTGCAGCCTGCTCGACCGGGGGCATTGGACGCAAGCGAGCGCACGGTGCGCGATTTGAACGTGCTCCTCAACTTCAGCAAGACTCTGAACTCCGTGCGCGGGCTGGCTGCGCTGCAAGAGAAAGTGCTGGAAGCGGTCCTCGAGATTTCCCCCGCCGACCGCGCCGCGATCCTGTTGATGGAAGAAGGCACGGAAGAATTCACTTCCATAATCGGGCGCGATCGCAAACTGGGATTGAATCAACCGAAGCAAGATCAGCCGATCAAGGTGAGCCAAACCATTCTGAAGCGGGTCATCCAGGAACACCTGGCTGTGCTCTGCAACGACGTGGCTGACAACGAAATGTTCCGGGAAGCGGAGAGCCTGCTGGAGCAGCGGGTGCGCGCTGTGCTGGTTGTTCCCCTCGAGGTACAGGAGAAACTTCTAGGCGTTCTTTATCTTGATACCAGCTCGCAAAAAGCGCGTTTCGATTCGTCGCTCCTGCAGTTGGTGACCGCGCTCGGAAACGTAGCCGCGCTCGCGATTGAAAACGCGAGCCATCTCGACCAGCTTGGTGACGAGAACCGGCGTCTGCAGCACGAACTCAACATTCAGCACAGCATGGTAGGTGAAAGCGCGGGCATGAGCGAGGTCTATAAGTTTGTCTCGCGAGTCGCGCCGCGAGAATCCACGGTGCTGATCCAGGGCGAAAGCGGCACGGGAAAGGAACTGGTTGCGCGCGCCATCCACAACAACAGCGCTCGCGCTGACAGGCCGTTTGTGGCAATTAATTGCGCCGCGATTGTGGACACGTTGCTGGAGAGTGAGCTGTTTGGGCATGAGAAGGGCGCCTTTACGGGTGCGGTCGCACAGAAAAAAGGAAAACTGGAAACCGCCGAGGGCGGAACCGTGTTTCTCGATGAAGTTGGCGAACTGGCTGCGCCGCTTCAGGCCAAGCTATTGCGGGTTCTACAGGAGCGTGAGTTCGAACGGGTGGGCGGCACTCGGCCGGTGAAACTCGACATCCGGCTGATTACGGCAACCAATGTCGATCTGAATGAAGCGGCACGCAATGGAAAATTCCGGCAAGACCTCTATTACCGGCTCAACGTGGTCTCCATCGTGGTGCCGCCGCTGCGCGAACGTAAGGACGATATTCCATTGCTGGCCGCTTACTTCGCGGCTCGCTACAGCGAAAAAGTCAACCGGCGCGTGGTCGGCATTTCTCCCAAGGCCCGAGCTTGCCTGGTTCGCTGCGATTGGCCCGGCAATGTACGGGAGCTCGAAAACGCCATCGAGCGGGCGGTCGTGATGGGCTCAACGGAATTGATTCTGCCTGAGGACCTGCCCGATTCCGTGCTGGAAGAGACGGGAAGTTCGGGGGAGCCTGTCACAGCGCTGCACGACGGCATCCGGGAAGCGAAAAAGAAACTGATCGAGCAGGCAATTGAGCAAGCCGACGGGAACTACACCGAGGCGGCCGGGATCCTCGGCGTGCATCCCAACCACCTGTTCCGGCTGATTCGCACATTGAATCTCACCCCGAAGCGGCAGCGACGAGCGTAAAGGAGTTCTGGCAAATACTCCGCGGCGTTTGAAAAGTCATGCCTTGATCCGAAGTCTCACTTCAGACCCTGTACCAAAAACAGATTGGCAAGATCGTGCTGAAAGGTGAAGGCGCATGTCTTGCCATCCGCTGACAACGCCAGATCTCCAATAAAATCGCCGCCGGGTTCCGGAATTTTGACGGTCTTCCATGGCTCCTTATGTCCGCTGGCGACGTCGAGCCGGCTGAGCTTGATCGCATCCCCCTCCGGCCGCTTCAGGAAAAGATAGCGTCCATCGCCACTCCACCGCACCACGCCCTCGCCACCCTGTAGCTGACTGATGACCCGAGCGGCTCCGCCATCAATCGGCGCGAGTGACAACTGATGCGGGCTGGCAATCGCGAGCCACTTTCCATCAGGTGATACTTGAGTCCCCTTCGTTCCTTCCGGAGTCAGTGGCGCGGCTTTTTCCGAATCCAGGTCGTACATCCAGGTCCGAACCGGATGCCCCGATTCACTTCCTGTATAGACAATCCGCTTGCTGTCAGGAAACCACCCGAGCGATTCGAAGTACACACCTTCAACGTTCAGAAAACGCGACTCGCCCGGTCCGGTTGGCAGTAACAACAGCCGCGTACGGCCGGGATCGCGACGGATGCATACTATCCACTTGCCATCGGGCGAGAGCGAAGGGCGATTGCCGTATCCCAGTCGCACGGCGGCGGACCCGTCGGTCTTTCGCAGATAGATGGCTGGGTTGCGACCTTCGCCGTAAGAGAGCTCGGTAAAGAGGACACTCTTCGAATCGTTCGAAACCTGGTAGAGCAAAGACGCGTCGAGCCAGCCCAGATCGCGTTCGATGGAATGGTCAAAGTCAATAAAACGAATGCCCAGGCGCGAGTTAACGGTGCTGAGCAGTACGCGGCCGTCCGCCGCGACGTCTTGCATCACGATATAACCGGGAGCTTGCGTGAGAAATCGCTGCTTACCCGAAAGATCCACCGCGTAAAGCACAGGATCGCTGCCCGGCCGGGCCGCGGAAAACCAGACTTCATCTCCCCGTGGAGACCAGTTCAGCGCTCCCACCGACCGCCATCCCGGAGAGAGCACCTGCCTGGGCCGGTTTTGGCCGACGACGCATACCGAATAATCTCCAACCTCGGAATCGTAATCAAAAAATGCAACGAGCTTGCCGTCGGGCGACACTCGGGGCGCTTCCTGGGGACGCGCGCTGTTTTCGGAAAGAACAGTTCCGACGGGATATTCCACGCGAAACTTTCCGGCGTTCGCTCGCACCACGGCCAAGGTGTCGCCGCTCGGGCTCCAGTCCGCGGCGCTGACATTTTCGAGCCATTCCCGCGGAGCGCCGCCGCTAAAGGGAACGCGCGCGAGCGTACCGGGGCCATCGCCGCCCATCAGAATCGCCATTTCGCCGCCACGCGAGATGGATAGAATTTTTCCTGGCGGAAGACCCAAATTTCTGGCTTCGCGATTTCCGGGCTGCGTCGAAAACAAAGTTGACGGTGCGCCATCCCATTCGGCGCTGTAAACGATCGCGTCACCGGGGCCGAATTTCGCTGCCGTAACATCGCCGCGACGGAATGTCAGCCGTTGAAAAGTTAGTGGCGCAGGGCGTAAGAGGGTTCGTGCAGTGTAGGCACCTACAGCGAGTCCAATAAGCAGCAAGGTCAGCGCTCCCAGGGCGAGCCAACGATTGCTACGGAGCACGGTCTTTCCCGCGGCGATCGGTCTCCTGGACTCGATGCTGCTGGAATCCGCCTCCTCGCGCAATTCATCCACCGCGACCTTTACGTCGGCCATGCTCTGCCAACGGCGCGCCGGGTCCTTCTTCATGCAACGCGCAATGATCCGCTCAAGTTCCGGCGGCACATCCGGAACAACCTGTGAAGGAGGTGACGGTTCTTTGTGCAGCACAGCCGACAGTGAAGAGAGTTTGGATTTGCCCGAGAAAGCACGTTGCCCGGTCACCATTTCGTAGAGCACGGAGCCGAACGAAAAAATGTCCGAACGGGCATCGACCTTCCTGCCTTCGGCCTGTTCCGGAGACATGTAAGCCACGGTGCCGAGGATGGTTCCCTCTTCGGTGAGCGGCACGCCGTCACCATGCACCGTTTCTGCGAACGCATCGGCTTCGGCTTCCTCATTCAGTTTGGCGAGGCCGAAATCAAGAACTTTGACCACCCCTTGCGGCGTGACGATCACATTCGAGGGCTTCAAATCGCGATGAACAATTCCGGCCGCGTGTGCGGTAGCGAGTGCGTCGGCGATCTGCGCGGCATACTTGAGAGCGGTACGAACTCGCAGACCCTTGCGCCCGATCAAGTGATCCAGGGTTTCGCCGGGCACGTACTCCATCGCAATGTAGCGAACCGGCGCGCCATCGACCTCCTGCGTGTCGATGTCGTAAATGGTGACGATATTCGCGTGATTGAGGGAAGAAGCAGACTTCGCTTCCTGCTCGAACCGTTTTTCGTGGTCAGCGCTGACGGCGGAGGCGCCCAGAATCTTGATCGCAACCGTACGATCAAGATGCGAGTCGACGGCCTTGTACACGACACCCATCCCGCCGGCACCGATCTTTGACTCGATGCGGTAGGAGCGAAGTGTTTTGCCGATCATCGATTGAACTCTGTCAACCATTGGGCCTGTAATTCTAACTTACTCCGGCGAACTTTCTTATGGCTGCTTTAACCACGAGCTTATGGATGTGCAACCACCAGTAGAGTGCGCGCCCGGCGTAACACGCATTCGAGCGCCAGCCTGACATTTTCGGGATCGAGCGCCGCAAAACTCTCGTCAAAAATTACTACTTCCGCGTCCTGTAGTAACGCACGGGCGATATAAACGCGGCTGCGTTCGCCATGCGAGAGCTGCCAGCCAGTCTCCCCAACCATCTGCAACATTCCCGCGGGCATTTTATTCAGCAGAGGTTCGAGGCCGAGCTCGCGACAAATTTCTACCGCCTCCCGCATATCCTGTTCGTGCGGCGGCCAGCGGCGCCCCATTAAGAGG
>JBAWAI010000186.1:0-13646 GCA_049589215.1 Terriglobales bacterium
TTCTACACTCCGAGCACTTCTTATCCCGGCGGCGTAGCCCTTTCAAGCGACGGCAAGAGCGCTTACGCACTGCTCAACCAGAACGACACGCTGACCGAGATCGACCTGACCTCGAAGACGCAGGGCTCGCAGATTCGCGTCGGCAACGCGCCGCACAGCATCGTGATGAACGCGGCGGGCACGACTGCCTACGTCAGCAATGAAGGCGGCCGGGCTGCGACGCAGGCTGACTTCCAGATCTGGTCGGCCGGCACGGAAATTGTTGCCGATCCGGTGGTGGGCGCGGCGATCACGGGAACCGTTTCAGTGGTTGATCTCGCAACGATGACGGTCACCGCTACCATCTCGACCGGTCTGCATCCGACCGGGATGGCGCTCAACGGAAGGTACCTTTTGGTCTGCAACACTTATAGCGACAGCATCTCAGTGATCGACACGACAACAAACGTGGTGGCGTGGACGATTAACCTTGGGCTGCCGGTTGGAATCGCGGGGCAAGGATCGGCCTATGGCGCGGCGCCGAACTCGATCGCGGTGAACGCCAAGACAGGCGCGGCTTATGTCGCGCTCTACAATGCCAACGCGATCGGCGTGATCAACGTCGCGAAGGGCGCGAGCAGTCCAGTGCTGGGCATGATTCCGGTGGCTTATGCTCCGGCCTCGGTGGTGCTGGATCCTTCGAATAACACGCTCATCGTTGCCAACGACAAGGGCATCGGCGCGCGTCTTTCCTACGAGTGCGATTACAACGTCTGCGACTACAACACTCACCAGGACAATGGCACGGTGAGCATTGTGCCGGTGCCGCTGAGCGGAACTTTGCAGGGGATGACGCAGGAGGTTGTGTACAACAACCACTGGGACCTGACGCAGAATATCGCGTCGGCGAGCGGCGGCAATCCGAAGACGAAGCCAGTTGCAATCCCGAAGAAGATCGGCGATCCGTCGCTGATCAAGCATGTGTTCATGATCATCCGCGAGAACCGGACCTACGACCAGATTCTGGGCGACGTGGCAGCCGGCGACGGCGATGCGGCGTTGGCGGTGTTCGGCGGAGCAGACACTCCGAACGTGCACAACCTGGTGACGCGCTTCCCTCTGCTGGATAATTTTTACGACCCGAGCCGGCAGTCGGCTGACGGTCACCAGTGGATCATGGAAGCGATGGCGCCTTACGCGGACGACATTCAGTCGCCCGACTGGGTGCGCAGCTATCCGGGCGGCAATGCCGGCGATGCTCTCGCCTATCAGAACAAAGGTTTCCTCTTCTCAGAAGCGGCGGCCGCTGGCCTGACGGTGAAGCTCTACGGTGAGTATGTTGAGAACGATACCTTCCTGCAGCCGAACGGCTCGACCAGTGAGCCGAGCTGGAGCGACCTCTACGCCGACTCGCAGTGCTTTGAGAATGGGCCGAATTGCGGACCGCCGGGAACGCCGGGCGAGACGACGCTCTACTTCCAGAACACGGTGCAGGCGCAGTCTTCTGTCCCGGCCGTGTATAACCACCTGATCAAAAACTTCCCGCAATTCGATCTCGGCATTCCTGACCAGTTCCGCGTCGACTTGTGGCAGCAGGACTTCAACAACGACCTCAATGCAGGCACGGTGCCGACGTTGAGCATCCTCTGGGTGATGTGCGACCACACCGGCGGACCGCCGACGGTGGACGCCGAGCAGGCCGATAACGACCTGGCGGTTGGACGCATCGTCGACTACATCAGCCACAGCAGCGTGTGGTCGAGTTCGGCGATCTTCATCGAAGAAGACGATGCGCAGAATGGCGTCGATCACATCGATGGCCATCGCAGCCCCGGCTATATCGTCAGTCCATATGCGGTGCAGACCGGACTCACCGACAACACGTACTACTCGCAGGTCAACATGACGCGGACGATCGAGCAGATTCTTGGTCTGCCGCCGATGAACCAGTACGACCTGGTGGCGTCACCGATGCGGACGTCTTTCGTTACCGGCACGCCGCCGCAGTCGAACTTCGCGCCGTGGACGCACGTGGCCAACCAGGTGCCGCTGAACCAGGGCGTGGACGGAAACGAAGACCACTCCAAGGACAGCAGGAAGGTTAAGGATCTGAGGGCGGCCTGGACGAAGAAGAAGGCGGAAATCTTCGCCGGCAAACTGCACAAGCCCGATTCGGAAGATCCGGACACCGTGAACCATTTGAACTGGTATATGTCGACCGGGTTCACGCGGCCCTATCCTGGCGAGACTTCGGTTCGCCCGCCGAGCGAATTCCACAACCCGGCTCCGGTTGGCGAGGACGACGACGACTAGGACAACTCTCCAATTGCAACCGTTGTAATTGCAAATTTGCCCTCTCCCCGATGGATCGGGGAGAGGGTTTTTTGTTGGGGGTGCCAGTCTTCGTTTATTGAGAGGTGATATCTATTGAGAGGCGAGCTATTGAGACACGCCGAAAAGGACCGGCCCCACCATGGCTTCAATCCTGGCTGCCATCTCCTCGGCGGGGATGCGGTTGGGAGTCTGATACCAGAGGCGCGCGGCTCCAAACACGGCCCAGGCCGCGGTGGTTGACAGCATTGCCGCATCGACGCCCGGTTCCGACCCATGAAGGGCAAGGCCTTCCTTGAACATATCCTCCACAACGGGGATGATGGAGCCTTCGAGCTGTATCCGAACCAACCGAGTGGGACAACCTGTGGTCTCGGCAAGGTAGTCGCACACGCCGAGTGCAATGGCGCGCAGCGCTCCATGGCAATCGGAAAAGGTGATGGCGCGGCGCTCGATCAGCGCGCGGAAGCGGGCTTCTGTCATGGCCTGGAGGAGCGCGTTCTTGTCTGGATAGTGCAGGTAAAAAGTTGCCCGGTTCAGGGTCGCTTCATCGGCTATCTCCTGGACGGAGATATCTTCGAACTCCTTTTTTTTCAATAACCTCTCTAGTGATTCCATGAGCAGGCGGCGGCTGCGCAGAATGCGCGGATCCGTCGTTCCCGCCTCGGGTTGGAGAAGAAGGGCCATGGCTACTATAAGGATACCTCCTGGGGCCAAAACGACACTTGTTTATTTTCTGAATCGACATGTGTTGATTACTAATCAGTTGTCGTGTAGGAGGAATTCTCAATGTCGACACTGCTTCATATCGATTCCAGCCCACTTTACGGCCGGTCAGTCTCTCGCGAACTGACGGCTGCGTTCGTCACGCAATGGAAGGCTTCGCGCCCGGAAGGAAGGGTCATATACCGCGACCTCAACGCAACACCTATTCCACCAGTCAGTGCAGAATGGGTGGGTGCCGCCTACACGCCGGAACAGGCCCGCACTCCGCAGCAGAAGGAATTGCTTTCGCTCTCCGACTCGCTGATTGCGGAATTGCAGCAAGCAGATGAGTACGTCATTGGAGTGCCGATGCATAATTTTGGTGTGCCGTCCGTGCTCAAGCTATGGATCGATAAGATTGCGCGTGCCGGCAGAACCTTTTCCTACGCGGACGGAAAGCCGAAGGGTCTGTTGACCGGCAAGAAGGCGACCTTCATCATCGCAACCGGCGGGATTTATGATGCCCAGACGCAGATGGCCTCGTTCAATTTCGTGGAGCCGTATCTGCGGTCGGTATTTGGTTTTCTTGGTGTGACCGACGCGACCTTTGTGACGGCAGGCGGGACCGCTGTGCTGAACCAGGGGCATGACCGGGGCGCGTTTATTGCACCGCATCTTCAAGCCGTGCAGAAGCACGCGCAAACCGTTTAAGAGAGGACAGATCAGGAGAGTACACACATGAAAATTGCTTCAATTATCGCTCGCTATCTACTTGGCCTTATGTTTACGGTCTTCGGCATGAATGGATTTCTCAACTTTATCCACCAGCCGCCCCCGGCGAATCCGCTGGCAATGCAGTTCTTTGTTGCCGTCAGCGTATCGCACTTTGCCGCGTTCTTTTTCGCCATGCAGGTCCTCGGTGGACTGCTCTTGCTGTCCGGTTATTTCGTGCCGCTTGCGCTGACAGTGCTGGCGGCGGAACTCTACAACATTCTGGCCTTTCACCTGACGCTTGCGCCGGCAAGCATTCCTCCGGCTCTGGTAGCCTGCATACTGTGGGTGCTGATCTTCCTTCAGTACCGCGCAAGCTTCAGAGGCATCTTCAGCGCGAAGCCTGCGACGCAGCCATGAATTGAAATCGCGGTAATCGCAGCGAGCCGCGCGTAACTGGCTGGCTCATGAATGGGTTGGGTATACTGCTCTTACCACTCATCCGGCGGGCCCGTAGCTCAAGTGGATAGAGCATCGGATTTCTAATCCGGTGGTTGCAGGTTCGAGTCCTGCCGGGCCTACCACTGCTGGGGGATCTGCCTCGCGCTCGACTTATTTTTCGCACATATCCGCGCGCCAACTTTTGTTTTCCGCAAACATCTGCGTGCGAATCTATTTCCGACCCGGCGGTTACGTTACTTGACCGCTTTTATTTCGCGCTAAATTTCTGCTTTGCAGTCTTCGGGCAAGCTCGCGTCGCAAGCGGCGATGCGGCTCAAACGCCGTGCCCCGCCTGGATTTCCGATGTGGGAATTTTCCTGAATTGGATTCGTTTTCTCTGCTTCGCGCCCTTTGCGTGGAAGTATTTCCGTACTACTACAGAAAACATTTGCGCGGACGCCTTCGGCGATTGCACTTCGCGTCACTTAACACGAACCTATCTTGCGTGAAAAGAACAAACTGCCTGCTTCCGCGCTGGACGCAGCGTTTGGCGCGCTGACTGCATAGTTGCCAGTATCACTCTTCACAGCCTGACTCCCCTGAAGCGCGATGGCACGGCTCCCCTGTAATGGAAAGCTGCCGCGAGTTCGCGGTCCAATTTTTGGTCCAAGTGACCACGAGGAAAACATTCATGAAGAAGTTGCTGATCCTGTTTGCAGTCGTATGCGCGGCGGTGATGGTTGGATGCGGCGGCGGCAGCTCATCGTCGAACGCAGCTCCTGCCACTTTGGTTTCGATTGCGGTTACCCCCGGGACGCCTTCTGTTGCGGCGGGCGCGGGCCAGCAGTTTACGGCGACCGGCACGTATAGCGACCACAGCACCAGGAACCTGACCAACTCGGCGACGTGGAGTTCCTCGAATGCGGCGGCCGCCACGATTTCAGGCTCAGGCATGGCGACCAGCAAGGCGCAGGGATCCGCGACCATCGCCGCAACTTATGCCAGTGTGAGCGGGAGCGCGACTTTGACGGTCGGCGCAGCGGCGCTCGCTTCGCTGGCTGTGTCTCCGGCGACCGCATCGTTGGCGCTCGGAACGAGCGTGCAATTGTCTGCGACTGGAACATTTACTGACGGCAGCACGCAGAATATGACCGCGGTGGTGCAATGGACGTCGGGCAATCCGGCTGAGGTTGCGATTAACGCAAATGGAACATTCGGGCTCGCGATGGCGACGGGGATCGGGTCATCTTCCGTGACCGCGACTTCGGGCAGCATTTCTTCGAGCGCTACTGTGACCGTGACGAGCGCGGCGTTGCGCGCAATTTCTATTTCGCCAGTGACCGCATCTATTGCGCCGGGGACCACCGAGCAGTTCGTTGCCACCGGCACATTCTCCGACGGCAGCACGCAAAATGTCACGACCTCGGCGCAGTGGGCGTCGGCAAACGCGGCGGTGGCCAGCATTAACGCCAACGGCGTGCCAGGACTTGCTCTGGCGATAGCGGCGGGCAATTCCGCCATAACGGCGACCTCGTCTGGCATTTCTTCGGGCGCTACGCTGACGGTTACGAGCGCGAGCGTGACCTCGATCGCCGTGACGCCGGTGAATCCCTCTATTTCTCTGGGAACGCTGCAGCAGTTCACCGCGATCGGTACATTCTCGGATGGATCGACGCAGGACATTACCGGGACGTCGACGTGGAGCTCTTCGAAGACGGGCGTCGCATCGATCACGGCCAGCGGTTTGGCTACGGCCCGAAATTTAGGAACGACGACGATCACGGCGGCGTCTGGCTCGGTGAGCGGAACATCAGCTGCGACTGTAAATGCCGCCAACCTTGCTTCGCTCGCCATCATGCCGGGCGACGCGACGATTGCGGCGACCACCAGCCAGCAGTTCTCGGCCATCGGCACGTTTAATGACGGCAGCACGCGCGACCTCACGGCTCAGTCCGCGTGGACTTCCTCGAACACGGGCGTCGCCAAGATCGGCAATGCGAGCGGTCTGGCGAAAGGCTTGACCAGCGGCTTGTCGACGATCACGGCAACGCTGGGGTCGGTGAGCGCATCGGTGACGCTTGATGTGACGAACGCGACGCTTGAATCGATCTCGGTTACTCCGGTCAGCCGCACGATTGCACCCGCGACTAATTTGTCGTTCACTGCGACCGGCACGTTCAGCGATTCCAGCACGCAGATCATCACGAGAGATGTGACGTGGGCATCCGACAATGTCAATGTGGCGACGATCGCCACTGTTGGACTGGCGTCCGCCGTGGCTCCGGGGAGCTCCAACATCAGCGCTACGCTTGATGGCGTGACGGCATCGACGCCGTTGACGGTCAGTTCGGTGACGCTGGTTTCGATCGCCGTGACCCCGCCGAGCGCAGTTCTTGCGGCGGCATCCACGCTTGGCTGCACCGCCACGGGCACGTTCAGCGACGGCAGCACCCAGACAATCACCAATTCGGTGAGCTGGAGTTCGTCGGCGGGCAATGTTGCAAGCGTCAACAGCGCGGGCCAACTTACTGGACAGTCGGCGGGAAGCGCAACCATCAGCGCGCAAGAAGGTTCGATCAGTGGGACGATGGCGGTGGTGGTCGAATCAGCGGCGCTAGTATCGCTGCAGATCACACCTGCGAGCGCGAGCGTTGCGCAACAGACCGAGGCGCAGTTCAGGGCCATCGGAACATTCGCCGACGGCAGCACGCAAGATCTCACGCAGTCGGCCTCGTGGACATCGTCTCCGGCGTCGATCGCGACGGTGAGTGACATTGTCGGCAGCAAGGGACTAGCGACCGGCGTGGCCGCGGGCAATGCGACGATCACCGCGTTTTTCTCTGGGCAGGTGGGCACGGCGACGCTCTCGGTAACGCCGGCCACGCTCACTTCGCTGACCATCACGCCGACCGATCCGAGCATTGCATTGGGCAGCTCCGAGCGCTTCACAGCGACCGGCAACTTCAGCGACGGCACGACAGAGATCCTGACGAATGAAGTGACCTGGACGTCCTCAAGCGTAAGCGTGGCCTCGATCGGCGGAAATGGACTGGCGAGCAGCGCGGCAACCGGGACAACGACGATCACGGCCAGCATGAACGGAGTGAGCACGAGCACGGTGCTGACGGTGTACTAACCATGGAGTCGCGGCCTGAGCCCTTGCCGGAGGCACGGGCCGCGCAACTCCGGCGGACATTGCACGGGTCCGGCATCGTACGGGTTCCATCCGCGGGCGAAAATGCACTGTGTTGCGCGCCCGCGCCGGCAACCATCTGCCGCGGCGCCGACCTCAAATAGAATGGCCTCCGATAGACTGGCACGCATCGAAAGCTAAGTAAGGTGACGTCCTCCTCTGCGATTCCGCCGGCGCGTGGCGCGTACTCTGCGTGGTTCGAGTTGGTGGTGGTCTATGGGTTGATCGAATGCGCGCTCTGGGCGCGGCCGTTGGCGCTGCGGAACCGGTGGGCATTGGCTGCGGCGGTCGCAATTTTTTTATTCATCGCGATCGACGTTGTGCACTCCGGCCGACCGTCTCTGCGGCGGTTAGGATTAGGACTGCCCACTACTCTTGGCGCCAGCCTCGTATTGCTGATCACCGCGGTCGCGGCAATTTTTCTCATCGCAACGGCACGCTGGGCCGGAGGCGATGTTCCAGTCAACGGCATCTGGCCGACCTTCGGCCAGTGGTGGGCCTATGGCCTGTGGGCGTTGATACAAGAATTTATTTTGCAATCGTTTTTCTTCACGCGCTGTGAAGATTTGTTTGGCGGCGGGGCCGCGGTTTGGATGGCTGCAACACTCTTTGCGGCGGCACATTTGCCGAATCCGCTACTGACAACTTTTACTTTTATTGCGGCGCTGTTTTTTTGCGAGATGTTCCGGCGCCACCGCAGCATCTATCCGATTGCTGTGGCCCACGCTTTGTTGGGATTGACCGTAGCGCTCACCATGCCTGACAGCCTACTGCATCACATGAGGGTGGGCATCGGCTATTTGCGGTATTAGCGGGACGAATGCAGGATTACACGTCGATCGACGTCGTGGTGCTCGCGCTGGAACTGATTCCGGCGGCGGCGTTTAGTTTTGCCCGTGAACGCGCGGCGCGGGCCGCCGGGGCGTGGCCGCGGGCATTGCGAATTTTTCTGCCCGCTCTCTGCGCGCTTCCCTATGCGTGGAGCTCTTATTCGCGCCAGATGTTTTTGTGGAGATGGGCGGCGCTCTATGCCGCTCTGCCCGTCGCGCTGGCGTGGTTGCTGGGGCGAGCCTGCCACGCGGACCCGGAGCAGCGCGGCAACTGGCGCGACGCGTTCGTTCTGCTTGCCCTCGGGCTGACCGTGGATTTGCGCTGGCTCGAAGGCTTGTGGCCACGCGGGCTCGCGGGCCTGGGGAAGCTGCTGCTGGTTGATGCGGGACTTTACGGATTTGTCGTGATGCGGCAACTTCGCGGAACTGGATTCGATTTTCATTTTCGATGGCGCGATTGGAAGACTGGATTACGCGAGCTGGCCTTTTTTGCGCCGATCGTAATTGCGTTGGGCCTGGCGCTGGGCTTTTTGCACCCGCACACGAATGCGCTGCGGCCCTCGATGCTTCTGACCTGGGCCTACATTTTTATGTTTATCGCTGTGCCTGAGGAGCTGTTTTTTCGAGCGTGGGTGCAGAATTTAATTGAGAAGTGGCTCGCGCCGCGGTTCTCGCATGGCACGGGTGAACGCGCAGATCATAGTGCGGACGGAGGTGCGGACGAAGATGCTCATGAGAGTGGGGACGGAGTTGCGCAGGAACGTGCCGGACGCCTGCCGCGAATTCTGGCGCTCGTGATCACTAGTATTTTGTTCGGGCTGTCTCACTTCAACAAACGGTCGACGCACTTCAACTGGCGCTATGTCATTCTGGCAACGATCGCCGGAATCTTCTATGGACGCGCCTGGCGCCGGGACCGGCGCGTGGCCGCTTCGGCAATCACGCACGCCACGGTGGATGTCATCTGGTCGCTCTGGTTTTAGGGCGATTGCCGGTCGTCCACTAACTCCAGCATCTTCGCCATGAAATGCACCAGCCGCAGATTGTCCGCGAGAGTTGGCTTTCCTTCGAGAGAAACGTGGCTGAGAACGGGGCTGGTAAGGGCTACAACCAAGTCTGCGGGCGGCACGTCGTGTTGCAGCCACAGCAACTCAGTCGGAGGGATTACATTATCCGCCGCTCCATGCAGCAGCAGCACTGGGATGTGCAATGACTTCAGCTGACCATGGGGAGAGACGGCCGCCATTTCGGCGTGGTGCTGGGCAATCACTTGCTCGATCTCCGCGGACAGCGGATCAATGCGGCGATTGTAGAGCAATTCCATCTTTGCCCGCGACGCTGGACTGAGATGTTCGGCTTGCTTTCGCGACTCGTCAACCTTCTCCCAAAGTAATAGACGCAAGGCCTCGTGCGCGGCCGCGACATCGGCGGGCGGGAAAAAATCTTCGGGGTGCGAATAGATAAGAATCAGCGGTCCGTATTCGTGAGCCGTCATTTGCTGTGTTGTGCCATCGGGCCTCACGATTTGATTGGTAATGAAAAACCGCGACACGCGCTCCAGATCGTCGTGCGCTCCAATGGAGACGACGAAACGGATGTAGCGCTCAAATTGAGGCTTCGAAGCGGCTAGCAACGACAGGCCCCCGCCAAAGCTAATGCCGAGAACGCCGACCTTCTGATTCCCCGACTGAGAGAGTTCGCGCGCCGAATATCCGATGAGGTCGATGGAATGCGCATCGACCTGATAGTCGGCAAGCGAGGCTAGTTCCGGCGTAAGCACCTCAATACCGCTCGCCGACAGCGCACGCGCAAAAGCCACAAGGCGCGGCTCATCGATTCCGAGATGATGCACTCCGTGCACCACGAGCATTCCGGGAGGATTGGCAACACCCTGCGGAGTGTAAAGCCGCGCGCGGATTGCGCCGGTTGGCGTGCGAATTTCCGTTGGCAGTTCGACGACGGGAAATGTGTGAATGCCACCCGGCCAGCCCGATTTCTGCGGATTCTCGATGCGCAGAAGGAGCCCGGCTGCACGAGCGTAGGTGTAACCTCGCCGCGCGCACAGCAAAAAAACTGCGGCAACGGCCAGACAAAAGATGAGGGCGACGGCGCGAAGCTTGCGCCTCGCGGCGGGAACGGCCTGGAGTTTGCTAGGAGAGTTCAAGGACCGAACTCAAGTATGCAGGTTGGGCGCAGATTGGGGTAGAAGCAATCCTGGCGACGGCCGGCCATCCGGAAAACCTCCAGCGACCGCCAGGCGCACGCCTCTACGGCCGGGCCTCGTAAACAATATTGAATGGTGTCTCGGTCGCGCGCCGGAAGCGGCTGAATCCGGCCTTGGTTGCAACTTCGCGAATGCGCGCCTCGCCAGCCTGCGCGCCCAGACAAAGCCCAACCTCCTGCGAACGCGAACACGGCGTGCAGAGCAGCGTTGAGAACGAATAGTACACGCGGCCCACCGGATTCAGATTGTCCTTCAGTTGATCGTTTGCAAAAGGCTCGACGATCATCCACGTGCCATCTTTCGCCAACGACTGACGAACGTGCGTCGCCGCTCCAACCGGGTCGCCCATGTCGTGCAGACAATCGAAAACCGCGACGAAATCGTAATCCTTGCCGGGAAAATCTTTCGCCTTTGAGACTTCGAAAGTGACGCGGTCGGCCACGCCATCGCGCTTTGCCTGCTCGCGAGCCGCTTCAATCGACTTGTCGTGATAGTCGAAGCCGAAAAAGTGCGACTTGGGAAAAGCCTTCGCCATCAACAGCGTTGAAGCGCCTTTGCCGCAACCTACGTCGGCCACGCGCGCGCCCGCCTCAAGTTTCTTCTGCACATCGTTAAGCGACGGAATCCATGAGCTCACAAGGTTGGCGGCATAACCGGGGCGAAAGAATTTTTCGCATCCATGAAAGACGCCATCGACGTGCTCGTGCCAGCCCATCCCGGCGCCGGTGCGAAACGATTCCGCGATGCGCGGAACCGCCGCCAGCGAGCCTAAAGCCAGCTCAAACGCGCCCGGCAGATAAGCGGGACTGTCTTCATTCGCGAGCGTGAAGGCCTGCTCAACCGAGAGACTGAACTTTTGCGTCTTCTCGTCGTAGGTGACATAGCCACCCGCAGCCTGCGAGGAAAGCCATTCGCGCAAATAGCGCTCATCAGTCTTCGTTTTGGCGGCGAGTTCCGCGGAGGTCATCGGCCCAGCGGCTAGCGCTTTGTAGAGCCCCAGCTTTTCTCCAATGACCACCATGCCAGTATGAACGGCCGCGCCCAGATCGGTGACGAACTGTCCGATAAAGGCATTAAGTTTGTCCATGTCGAGCGGTGGAGTCTGTCCTGTGCTCACGAGCAGGTCCCCCCTTTATGAAGAATTTATGGCGCTGATGAGAATAGGCCTGAACCTGGCCGGATTCAGCAGCCGCAATGTTGAAATCGATATTGCCCCGAACGGGACGAGACCGTCAAGCATTGGGAGAACTCTCCTGTTGTATATAATTCCTATTAAATAACTTGACAATGATCGATTGGCTTTGGTTTAATCTGGTGAGCAAGGCGCGCCGCCGTTCTCCCCTTCAGTCGGCGCTACCCGCATCACCCGAACAATTGCAGGAGAACGTCTATGCCGACGAATCAATCCAGCAAACCCAGCAAGCCCCGCAAGGGCGGTTGGCTCTCGATCGATGAATGGGCGTTGCTCGTTGCGCTTGTGCTGGCGCTGGCCGTCAAGTTCGATCTGCTGAAGAACGTGCCCTGGTAGGAAAACGGGCTGCTGATGCGACTGCGGTGGCATCAGCCAGGATACCGACTTCCGATGGAGACTCGCTATGGCTTCCTCAACCTCGTTGTCGCACGTTGAATCCGATAATCGCGCGCTGAACGCGCTTGGCATTTTGCCCGGAGTTCTTCTACTCGCGGGTATCGGCTACGCCGCGAAGGTTCTCGAGCGCACGGTGAACACGTATGCCAAGACGCACCACTGGATATTTCCCAACATCGAATATGTCCTCTGGGCGATTCTGATTGGCCTTGTAATCTCGAATACGCTGACGATCCCGAAGATTTTTCAGGCGGGCATCGCGACTTATGAATTCTGGCTGAAACTCGGGATCGTCTTGCTGGGCGCGCGCTTTGTGGTCGCGGACGTCTTAAAACTGGGCGGCATCAGCCTGGCTCTGGTCGTTATCGAGATCACGCTTTCGCTCGCGCTCATGACGTTTCTCGGGAAAATATTCGGGCTGAAACCGAAGCTCATCTCGCTGCTGGCAATTGGCTCTTCGATCTGCGGCGTCTCCGCCATCATCGCCGCCAGAGGAGCGATCGACGCCGACGACGAAGATTCGTCATTCGCGATTGCCGCAATTCTGGCGCTCGGCGCGCTGGCGCTCTTCACGTTTCCGGCCATCGCGCACGGCCTGCACATGAACGATACGTCGTATGGACTGTGGGCAGGTCTCGGCGTCGACAACACAGCCGAAGCAACCGCGGCCGGAGCCTTGTATTCCGACGCCGCCGGTAAAGTTGCGGTGCTGGCAAAGACCGCGCGCAATGCCATGATTGGCTTCGTGGTGCTGGCGTATGCGATCTACTGGGCAGGCAAGGGTCAGGCTGAAGTGGTCACGAATAAGGCCGCATTTCTCTGGAAGAAATTTCCGAAGTTTATTCTCGGATTCCTTTTCATCTCGCTGCTGGTCGGGTTTCACACGTTCAGCAAAGGGCAGGTCGGGTCGCTGGGAAATCTGTCGAAGTGGGCATTCCTGCTAACGTTCGCCGGCGTCGGTTTGCAGACCAATATTCGAGAAATGTCGAAGCAGGGATTGCGCCCGTTCATTGTCGGCGCGCTGGCCGAGATTCTGATCGCGTGTCTCACGCTTGGGTTGGTGATTGGGGCGAATCGGATTTGGGGGCTGTAGTGCCGTAAAAAACGCTTCGAATCCGAATTGCCGGCGAACACCTCGCTGGCCCTGATCGGCCCCATTCCTTCGATCCTAAAGGGTCCGTCAGTAGCAGCGATGGTTCATGCGACCTCATCGTGAAGGCCACTGTACTGAGGTAACTCCTTCAGTTCCCTCCAGGCCGATAGAATTCAGCGAGTCAAAACCTGAATGTCCGGGTTGAAGTAATCGAGTCTATTCTGCCGAAAGGCTTCGAGGAACCCCATGAAACTTGCCCGACACTGCACGCTACTCGCGTTGGTTATTGCGCTCTGCACCGCATGTAGCTTCGCCGACGAACCGGGAAGGCATCCGGCTTATCTGCATGCGTTAACCGATCTGCGGGACGCGCGCGCTCATCTGGAGAACCTGGCCCCCACTCACCACATGGATAAAGAAGAAGAGCATGCGATCAGCGAGATCGACAAAGCGATCGACGAAATCAAGCGGGCCGCGATTGATGACGGCAAGAACCTGAACGATCATCCTCCGGTCGATACCAGGCTGGATCGTACGGGCCGCTTTCACCG
>JBAWAI010000187.1:0-5481 GCA_049589215.1 Terriglobales bacterium
CGCACCGCTGCTTCAATCCACGCCGGCTCGGCTTTGCCTTTCTTGATCGCGGTTGAAATCACGCCCGTGCCCAGCGCCTTGGTGAACAGCAACGCGTCTCCCGGCTTCGCTCCCTGGTTCGCCAGAATTTTCTTGGGATGCACAACTCCCGTCACCGAATATCCAAACTTTGTTTCCTCATCCCGAATGCTGTGCCCGCCAATTACCGTGCATCCGGCTTCAATCATCTTCGACAATCCGCCGGCGAGAATGCGATCGAGAATCGCCAGATCCGCTTTCTCTGGAAAACAAACCAGAGCCAAAGCCGTCAGCGGCTTCCCGCCCATGGCATACACGTCGCTCAAAGAATTTGTCGCGGCAATCTGCCCGAAGGTGTACGGATCGTCGACAACCGGCGTGAAGAAATCCACGGTCTGCACCAGCGCCAGCTCCGGCGCGATCAGATACACTCCGGCGTCGTCGGCATGATCAAAGCCGACCAGAACATTGGGGTCGTGTTGCCGGGCTAATTTCCCAAGCACCGTGTCCAGCACCGCCGGACTCAGCTTGGACGCTCAACCCGCGGCTTTAACGGACTCCGTAAGGCGGAATGGTTTGGTTTCTGGCATGGGGAGATTGTAAATGGGCGGGGAAGTCAAAAGTCAGAGGTCGAATTGAAGGAGTTCTGACTTCTACTTCACTGCTACCTGGGTGACCAGGAGGTCGGGGTAGGAGTGATTCCACTGGGCGGAGATGTCTTCGAAGGTCAGGCGGAAGGGTTTGGTCTGACCGGGGAGCAGCGGAGACATATTGAGATCGACGGCCTCGTCGTAGGGACCGCCGGTGCGGAGGACGTGGATGGGCAGCTCTTCTTTCTGGGCGACCTGTCCCATGTCGTCTTTGAAGGTGACCTGGACGGTCGCGTGAATGACGGTTTGATTGCCGTTATTGGTGATTTGGCCGTCGAGATAGCTGACGGTTGCGCCGGCGAAGTTTTGCGCGGCGCTGGCCTTGAGATCGGAAAACTTTAAATTGGCGGCGTAGGGCGAGGGCTCGGTGGGCTTCTTCTCGTCGGAACGGAGGGCAAAGATGAGAGCGCCAACGACGACCGCGACGATGACGACTCCGATGAGGATGGGGCGGAAGTTGGAATCACTGGATTCCATGGCGGGATTCGAATTCGGCTGGAGCAGGCCGGGCATGGCGCGATTGTACCGCTTCGGTGCTTGGATGGCCCTAATCAGTCTCGTTTACTGGTCGTAATGCAGCAACGAGAAGACGTCGAATTGGGCCAGCTTGTCTCTTCCCTTCAGGAAGTCCAGTTCTACTACGAAAGCCAGGCCGGCGATTTGCGCGCCGAGGCCTTCGGCTAGCTGGGCGGTGGCCACGGCTGTGCCGCCGGTGGCTAGAAGATCGTCGACGATGAGGACGCGCTGGCCTTTTTCGATGGCGTCTTTGTGGATCTCGAGAGAGTTGCTGCCATATTCGAGTTCGTAGCTGACCTTGGCGGTTGGGGCGGGAAGTTTGCCGGGCTTGCGGACGGGGACGAATCCGGCGTTGAGGCGATAGGCGAGGGCGGGGCCGAAGATGAAGCCGCGGGCTTCCATGCCGAGGACGAGATCGATTTCCTTGCCGATGTAGTTGGCGGAGAGCGCGTCGATGAGGCGGGCGAAGCCGAGCTTATCTTTGAGGAGGGTGGTGATGTCGTAGAAGAGGATGCCTTTTTTGGGGAAGTCGGGGACTTCGCGGATGAGCTTTTTGAGGGCTTCGCAGTCAGTGGAGGTGATGGGGGCGGGGGTTGGCATCTTGTTATCAGGCTCCTTGGATTTGAAAAGAGGTCAGGCCGGGGATGGGGTCGGCGTCTTTGGCTTGGACTTCGTCGACGCGGGCGGCGCGCGGGCCTTCGCGGAGACGCGAGTGAAGTCCGGCTAATTGTTCCGGCGTGCCCTGGGCGAAAACTTCGACTGTGGAGTCGGGATTGTTGCGGACCCGCCCGGCGATTTTGAGGATGTGGGCTTCGCGTTCTACGAACCAGCGGAAGCCGACGCCCTGGACGCGGCCGCGGACGAGGAAGCGGCGGGCTTGGATTGCGGGTTGATCCGTCACGATCTTAGTTTCTGAGGCACATTAATTAACTATGCGCGAATTATGCGCGTGACAGATATGTGCCTTCGGCGGTATCGACTTTAATCTTTTCGCCTTCGTTGATGAAGGGTGGAACCTGGACTACGAGGCCGGTTTCCGTTTTTGCGGGCTTGGTTACGCTTGAGGCGGTGGCGCTTTTCAGGCCGGGCTCGACTTCGAGCACTGTCAGCACTACCGTCTGCGGGAGCTCGATGCCAACTGCTTTACCGTCGAAGAACTCGACTTTGATTTGCAGATTTGAGGTCAGGTATTCGACCGCATCGCCTAGCGTCTCGCGGGTAAGGTGAGTCTGCTCGTAGTTCTCCGTGTTCATGAAGTA
Organism: Terriglobales bacterium; assembly: GCA_049589215.1. Classification (GTDB taxonomy): domain Bacteria; phylum Acidobacteriota; class Terriglobia; order Terriglobales; family Acidobacteriaceae; genus Acidiflorens. The sequence goes on from JBAWAI010000187.1 coordinate 2,444, forward strand.
GTAGTCATCGCCGTCGGAGTAGAGGAACTCCATGTTGACCTCGTCGACGTTGACCTTCTCGATCGGGTCTGGAGAGCGAAAGCGTTCCACGAACATGGCTCCGGTGCGCAGGTTGCGGAGCTTGGCCTGGATGAAGGCGCGGAGGTTGCCGGGAGTGCGGTGCTCGACGCTGAAGACGGAGTGCAGATCTTCTTTGTGCTTGATGATCATGCCGGGACGGAGCTGGGTTGCTGGGATCGACATTGCTGGTTGAATCTCCTTACAATCTTTCAGGAATTATCGCGATCGGGGCGGGAGGCGCTGTCCGCCGCACCAATGGTTAACTTCTTATTTTACACAGCGGGTGAGGTTTGTGGAATTAGGGTATGCCTATTCGAAAGGCAGCTAGCGTCGTTAGTTGTGGACTAAAATGAAGATGACGGAGGTTCTTATGCGTGAAGGAAAATACGAGAGTTCGGGTGGCGGGGCAGGGACGGCAATCACTTTTTTGCTGATCGGATTGGGAGTTGGAGCGGCGGTGGGATTGTTGCTGGCTCCGAAGACAGGGCGGCAATTGCGGAAGGACCTGCGGCGTGGATATGACGACGCGCTGGATACGGTTTCGGATTGGTCGGAAGAGGCGCGCGACCGGTTTAAGGACGTAGTCGAAAAGGGATCGGATTTTGCCGATGAGCTGCGCTCGAAGGCTGCGCCGTTGAGCGATTTGCTGCGGCGGTCGTAGAAAACGCTCAGGCGGTTTATTCGGGCGGAATATCTTCTTCCAGAGTGCGCCTCTTTTTGCGGACGCTACGGACGACCACGCCTACGGAGAGGCGCAGATTGTCTTGCGTCTGTTTGAAGACGTGGGTCTGAAGGTAATCGGCTTTGAAGCGGAGCGCGAAACGCTCATTTATTTTGTAGTCGGCGCCGCCTCCGGCGATATACGCGAGGCCAGAGCTAACGACGCTCTCGTCGATATTGTTCTGGTAGGACTTGCCGAGCACGCCTCCATGCCCAACCATGAGTTCACCAAAGGGCGTCCAGCGCTCACGGCGGTGAAACGGGAACTGCAGGCCGAAGAGGACGTTGTATTCGCGCGTATCGGCGTTAAACGTGGCGCCGGTCGGGCAATTGACGACGCACTGGGGGAATGGGGCCGGGACAGCAGTGGGAATTTTGGAGTTGCCGAAGTATTCGCTGCCATCGACCACAAACCCGACGTGGTTAATGAGGTTGACCGCGAACGAGCCGTTCCATCCATTTAATTGGGCCCAGTGACCCGCGTTGTAAAAGCCAGCCTGAGCGAAGGAGTAGCCACCGAACAATTCAAAGCGCGGAAACTGGGGTCCGGGCTTGGCGGGCGGAGCCGAGGTGCTGATGGGCACGGGTTGCGTGGGAGCTGGTGTGGGCGCCGTGGCCGGCGGCGGAGTTTGTGTGGAGTCTGCGGGCGCGGTGGAAGTTGCAGGCGGAGTCGAGGGCGGAGTTTGGTCAGGAGCCTGCGACCAAGAGATCAAGCACAGAGCCGCAATGGCGACCAGAACTCCCAGGTATTTCCTCACGAATCCTCCTAAAAGCAGGTCTCAGTTCTCAGCTGTCAGTTCTCAGCAACCCCGGCAAATCCTTCCGGGAGATACCGGAATCCGAGACTTTGTTGGCTTCTTGCCGATAACTGACGACTGACTACTGGTTTGCTGGTTTTCCGAAAACTGTATTGTAGTGGAGCTTCACGTCTCCGCAGACACCCTGATCGGGCGAATAGACGACGCAGGAGTCGAACGGGCGCGAATAAACGTGCAACGATACGGCGCGCTGGTTCGCCTCGCGCGGATTTACGACTCTGTGCACGGGATCCTTCGGATCGACGGCGCAGGGATGTGCGGGAGACATTTCCAGGGTGTTAGATGCGGTCAAGCGGCATGTTCCGGCGGCGATGTCCTGAAATTCAAGGTGATAATTTTCTACTCGCAGGCTGCCGATGGGGGCGGCCATCCAACAGTTCTGGTCGCGATGATTGTGGACCGAGCTGAACTGGCCGACTTCCCAACAGATGGCGAGAAGCTCGTAGAGGTCAGTCTTGTCGATGAGGTTGCGAGTGTAGTGCTGCGGGTTCCAGGTGAGGTAGGGGGCGAGGCTGGCTTCATCGACCGGGAACTCGGCCAGGAGGGTCTGGACTTGTTCGGTCTCGGCGAAGGCTGAGGGCGGGAGCGCACGCAGCTTTGCGACCAGCGAGTCGATTGGAACTCTTTTCAAAGCAGTCAGTGTGGTCATAGATAGCCTAGCAAATTACTGAGTATAGCTGAGCAGAGGTCTTGAGGAGGAGTTGCCGCAAAAGGAAAAGGCTCCGGGTGAAGGAGCCTTCTTCATGACGTTCAAATTGTTCGATCTCTTTGGGCGCTTTTCGGCACCCCGCGAAGGTACGAGTTAATGCTAGCACTTTGGCTCTTCGTGTCAAGCAAAGATGAGCCCACTGAGACAAAAGTAATGTTGGGGTATCCCCGCTTTGAACCCCCAATTCACCACCACACAACCTGTGGACCCGGCGGGAGTCGAACCCGCATTTGCGACCTTCGCGGGGTGCCGTGTTCCCATTACACCACGGGCCCTGGACGCCATGTTGCGCTCGAATACCAAAGGCACGCGGTGATATTGCGCACACCGAAACAGTGACAAATCATTATTGTGGTCATTTTCGTTATGGGAGCTGCGACCAAAGACGTGCGAAAGAAAGCTGTTAGTCGACGAACATGCAGTCGCCATAGGAATAGAAGCGATAGCCGGACTGCACGGCGTGGCGGTAGGCGCGGAGAACGAAATCGGTTCCGGCGAGGGCGGAGACGAGCATTAGCAGTGTGGACTCGGGCAGGTGGAAATTGGTGAGCAAGGCGTCAACGACGCGGAATTTGTAGCCGGGATAGATGAAGATATCGGCCTCGCCGCGGCCGGGCTCAATGTGCGGCGAGTGCCTGGAGTCGGACAGGCTGGCTGCGTATTCGAGGGTGCGCACGGTGGTGGTTCCGATGGCGACTACGCGGCGGCCGGCGGCTTTTGCTGAATTGATG
>JBAWAI010000188.1:0-3077 GCA_049589215.1 Terriglobales bacterium
ATTTCGGGACCTTTATTTTTTGGGCTGCTTTTGTTCGGCTCGCTTGGCGGCGGCCCAGCCATCCTTAGTGGTCTGGCGAGCCCGGGCTAGGGCCAGCGAATCGGCAGGAACATCGTCCGTGATGCAGCTGGCGGCGGCTATGTAAGCTCCCCGCCCGATTTTTACCGGCGCTACCAGCGTGGAGTCGCTGCCGATGAAGACGCCATCTTCGATCACGGTTTTGTGTTTATTGACGCCGTCGTAATTGCACGTGATCGTGCCGGCGCCGATGTTGACGCCCTCGCCGATGGTAGCGTCGCCGAGATAGGTGAGGTGGTTGCTCTTCGATCCCTTGCCGAGCTTCACCATCTTCGTCTCGACAAAATTGCCGACGTGCGCGCTTTCGCCGATCTCAGTGCCGGGGCGCAGGCGTGAATACGGGCCGATGATGGCGCCACGCGCTGCGTGGGAGTTGTCCATGAGTGTGAGAGGATTAATGGTGACGTTGTCGGCGAGTTCGGAATCGCGGATGACGCTATACGAGCCGATGCGGCACTCGGTACCGATCTTCGTCTTGCCACGCAACTGCACGAACGGCTCAATGACCGTGTCAGCGCCGATTGCGACATCGCCGTCGATGACGCAAGTCTCTGGATAAAAAATCGTTACGCCCTCGGCCATTAGCGCGCGGCATTTGGCGAGCCGCAGGCGGGCATCGAGGTCGACAATTTCCGCGCGCGTGTTGCTGCCGAGAACTTCGCCGGCATCCGCTGTTTTAAAAGCCACGACTTGTTTGCGCGCGCGATTGAAGACCGCAGCCATATCGGTGAGGTAATACTCGCGGTGTGCGTTCCCGGTGTGGAGCTCGTCGATGTGCGCGTAGAGCGCTGGCACGGAGAAGGCGTAGAAACCGGAGTTAATTTCGCGGATTTTCTTCTGCCCGGGGCTGGCGGATTGTTCTTCGACGATGGCGCGGACGTTATTGCTTGATCCGGCGCCTTTTGCCGTCTTGCGAAGCACGCGGCCGTAGCCAGTCGGCTCGGCGAGATCGGCGCTGAGCAGCGTCATGGCCGCATGCTGCGCGCTGTGAAAGGCGGCGAGATTCTGAATGGTCGCGGCGGTGATGAGGGGCGCATCGCCAGAGAGAACGATGACCTCCTCATAAGGCTCCAGCGCTTCGCGGGCGGCCATGAGGGCATGACCGGTGCCGCGCTGCTCGGCCTGCAAAACAAAATTGACGCCGGTGTCGCGCACCGCTTCGCGCACGCGGTCAGCCTCGTGGCCGACGATGACGAAGATATCAGCGGCGGGGACGACTTGCTTAGCGGTCGCGATGACGTGCGCGAGGATCGGCTTGCCTGCAATCTCGTGGAGAACTTTAGGGTGCCGAGATTTCAGCCGCGTGCCCTTGCCCGCCGCCATGATGGCGATGGCGGTGCGAGGATGAGTCGAAACTTTCGCTACGTCCTTAACAGGCATCTTTCTAAAGTTTGTTTTCGCCATTAGTGAGGGTTGTGCATGAGAAATTATTAGCGCGATGCCACGTGGTGATTGGGGATCTGCGCCATTAATGACATCAGATCGCTGGCAACGCGGTCGGTGGCGTGGCGGGCTACCACGTCTTCCTCCAGATAGTCGCCTAAAATTGGACAGATACCGAGGCTCTCGATGGCATCGAGATCGACCATGATTTGCGAGGCGCCTTCGAGCGCATATTTGGCCTTCATCTCGTCAGACGCTGGTTTTCGATTGATGAGCGCGTAGTCAAAGAGCTGGGCGTGGGCGTGACGATTCAGGGCGCGAATGTGATCGGCGGCGCTTAAACCAAGACTTTCATTAGCCTGTGTCATCAGATTGCAAACATAAACTTTGACGCCATGGGCGTCGACGATCGCATCGGCAATGCCGTGCACCAGCAGATTGGGAATAAGGCTGGTAAAGAGCGACCCTGGTCCGATGGTGATGAGGTCGGCGGTCGCGATGGCATCCAGCGTCTGCGGCAGAGGCTGCACGTTCGGCGGCACAAGAAAGAGTTCGCGAATTTTCCCCTTGCTGGCGGTGATGCGAGTCTCGCCGCGAACACGCTCGCCATCTTCGAACTCGGCTTCGAGTTCGACCGACGACGTGGTGGCAGGGAAGATGTGGCCGCGGGTGAGAAGAATTTCGGAGGAGAGCCGAACGGCCTCGGCGAAATCCCCGGTGATCGAAGTCAGCGCGGCGAGGAAGAGATTGCCGAAGCTGTGGCCCTCAAGCCCCGAGCCCGTTTTAAATCGATGCTGAAACAGCCGCGATAGCAAGGCCTCGTCTTCGGAGAGCGCAACTATGCAATTCCGCACATCGCCGGGCGGAAGCATGTTGAACTCTTTGCGCAGGCGACCGCTCGATCCGCCATCGTCGCTGACCGTGACCACGCCGCAGAGTTCGCGAATGGCGATCTGTCCGGTGGCGGCCAGCGCGGGCGTCAGCACGTACCGCTTCAGGCCTTTCAGCAGCGTGGAGAGACCAGTGCCGCCGCCGATCGCGACCACGCGCAATTCGGACCGGGCGTTCTCCTGCTCAGAAGAGTTCGCGCGCTGTAGGGGGACCATACCGCCTCATTCTCACTGGCAGCTAGTAGGCGTTCGTCGGTTCGTCCTGCGCTTCGGTTTCCTCGGCTCCCGGATCTGGATAGAGCAGTTCCGTGAAGCGCGGATCCTCAGCAAGATTCTGAAAGTCACCGTCGTTGCGCGCCTGGAAGCGGAGCGCCGGACTGACCTGGATCGCATCCTGAAGCGTCTTCAAAGATTCTTCCACGTGCCCGGTCAGGCAGTAGAGCGCGGCCAGACCATATAAAACGTAGTCAGACTGAGGTTGCTGTTTGAGAAGCTTGTCGAGATGCTCGCCGGCCGTGACGAAATCGCCAGTGTTCATGATCGACATAGCGTAGTCAAAGTGCTCTTCGGGCGTTTTAAAATGCAGCGCCGGCTTCTCAAGAAATTTGTCGCAGGTCAGAATATGAACCTGCGCGCGGTCTACCAGCGCCTTGTTCGGGCCGGAGAGCACTTTCTGCAAGCTGGTTTTGGCCTTGTCCCACTTATGTTCCTGCAGGGAGCGCAGGC
>JBAWAI010000189.1:0-1934 GCA_049589215.1 Terriglobales bacterium
GCATCGTGCTCAACTTACAGACACCGCTTTGGCAGCCTGCAAGAGGCTTACAAACTTATCGGATATGGCGGTCCGGAGAGTTTCAGGAAGTACGAGGCTCGGCGTCGAAACCAAGCTTTGCGAGATGAGCTTATTGAAAAGATTGTCGCCCTATTCCCGAAAGACATTGCCATCATCCGATACGGACGGAAATGGCGTCCACGATTGCGCGTAAAAAGAGGCCCGATGATTTCGGTACTGATCGCACGGCCCGTTCGAATGGCCGGAGGTACTCTCTGTTGGCTGGCAGACCCACCACGCCACGAACGCCGGCTCGTAACACTTCTCGCTCGACTAAATCCGACACAACCCAGTTTTGAGGATTTTCACATCTTGCCGAACATTGACCGCAAAAAGCGGTTTGTAATTAGGCTCAATGATGAATGGCTCAAACGGGGCCAACCTCTGTCGAAACTCTCTGACTTATTAGATGTGGTCGAGCAGGTTCGTAAATCTCGCAAGCGGTAGCTCACGGAAGAGTTCCTTCGCGTTGAGTAAAGTGTAACAACCAAGATTGTCCGCCTAAGGGCAGGCAGCCAGAGCTTGCGATGAGATGAAATGAACACCGAATACTAAAGCGTAAGTCGAGACTCAAGCGGGGATCACACTCAAAGCAAGTTTACGTTGCGCTTCGTGAATAGTCGTTACAACTGAGTAAAATTCCGACAAGGATTTAAGGCGAACCCCTGTGCGTAGCCACGGACTGTTGTCGAGAAATCGACGAGTTACAAAATTCATCGCCGCGAAGACGTAGAATCGCAGGGCTCTGTCGCGGTTAGGACTCACCGTGCAAAGAAGAGTAATGAATCCGCGTTCGTTCGCGGCAGGCTCGGCGATCCAATTGAGGCCTCCTCCGTCTCGCGGCCTTGTCCGGCAAAGCACTATAGACACGTTGAAATCATCATCCAACCTTAATACTGACCGGGTTCTGTTTGGGAAATGAAAAACAGTCACATTCCTCGGAAATAAATCCTTAATTTGCTTGACAAGTTCTCGACGCAAAACCATAGAACGCTCCGTCTGCGCAGTCCTGAAAATGTCTTCGGAAGGAGGATGGTAGTCGATTAAAGCGTACATATCCTTATAGGAACCAAAATGACGATGGAGCGTGTCGATTGAAGGCATGCCACGCGCCTTCAGAATAATGGACTCCGAGAGCCGTCCTTTGGCTTCCAGCAACCGTTTTAATTTTCTGAGAAGTTCTCGATCAGTCCATTGACGATCAGCATTTCTCCACAGTTTGATCTGGGTGCGGTCAAATGTGGCTTTGTCCACCATAGCCGGGAATACTCCGGGCACCAGTATCCAATGCTCGGGGCTGAGGTAGGCTACTGTACTACGAAGTTTCTGCGTGGTTCGAGCCCAGACGTTGTATCCAGCATACTTAGGATGCGTCAGTACATTGTAAACATCGCGTCCTGTCCATTCTTTTCCATCGAAGGACGGCACTTCGATTCCGCTTTTTCTCGCCAGGAGGAAAGATCTATTGCACTCGGGACCGCTACCAACTTTTCTTACAGGCTACGGCGGATTTGGGAGTTGCGTGACGCCCCGCTTCACCGCCTTCGCAACCTGAAGTTTCTAGCACAGGGCATGCGGCGGGTGCGTGCTGCCGCCGATGCTTCAGTTCTGCATTGCACTTCCGCAGGTCCGCAGCGAGTTCAGATTCCAGCCGCCCAAGCTCGCGCAGCTTCGTCCGTACTTCAGCCAATTTTGCGCTCAGCAGCTTCCTCACCGATTCGCACGCATCCACGCTGCGGGCGCGGAGATTCCCCAATTCTCTGATGTCCCCGAGGGAGAAACCGAGTGCCTGCATTCGCCGGATGAAATGTATGCGCTCGATGTCTTCCGCCGTATACATTCGGAATCGCCCGGTGGTTCGCATTGCTTTCGGA
>JBAWAI010000190.1:0-3068 GCA_049589215.1 Terriglobales bacterium
ATCCTGCTTGGTGGAAGAGGCGTGGTCCTCAATGGCTTGCTGCAAGTCGGAAGTGCGTCCGTCATGCAAGAAAAACAACCGCTTCCCTAGTCCCCACAATGGAGCCGTGCGGAATTCATCGGAGGCCGCTGAACCCTGATGAATGCCATCTGCGAGACCCCGGCCCATGTGGTGGAGTGCGAAATCGGAATAGGGGTGAAAGGTTACTTCATTGAGCGCGGCATACTTCGATGGCGCGGCCTTGAGCGCATCCGAATGGCACAGAACACAACCGACTTGATGGAATAAGCCTGCACCGTTTTCTGTCGATGCCGTCGTGGCCGCGGGCTTCGGGGGAGCGAGGAGTCGGATGAAGGCGGCGAAGTTGACGATGTCGGACGACATCTCGGAAAGCGTTCCGGATGACGTTCCGGCATTCGGACTCTGAGGATTCGGATTTAACAGGTTGCTCGAATCTTCGGGGGTCGTATTGAAAATGCAACCCGGCTCGGCGTCGATCTCATCTGGAAATAGTTCGTTGGTTATACCCTCTTCGACGTTGGCCGCCTCAGCCGCCGCCATGAGGAGCGATTTATTCTGCGCCTTCCAGCCGAAGCGCTCGATTGATCCGTCATTCGAGCTTAGATTGAACCTTCCGCCAATGCCGAGTCTGGACCTTTCACTGGCTGTCGAGGCCAGATTCGCGCGAAGAACGTCATCGGGCGTCGCTTCGACCAATCCCAATCCGAACAACGGTGTTGGGATGCGTAAAGCCACGTTATTCTGCGCCAATTCACGAGCAAAATCCGGTTGTTTCAGCGTGCACCCCTTGGCATCACTGCGGCCGGCAATTGTGTACATGGCATGAACGGCGCCATCCGGCGAGCCATCTGGGTTGCGCAAGAAGCGAGCGACGAGCACGGGAGTGCGAGCGGTGATGAATGGCGGGATCGAGTTGGTGGCGCCATCGAGCTCGGCAAGAGCCACCTGCGGATTCGGGTGCGGCTCGTCGGGCGCGATGAGGCCCGGGCTGCTGCCTCCAGCCGTCGGCTGCGCGTGGCACATGGCGCAATCGTTGCCGTTAAAGGTTGGCCCCAAGCCTTTTCCTTTTTCAATGGTTCCCGAAACCGAGACTGGCCGGGCGAAGCGCAGGAAGGCGTGACTAAATAAAGCCAACTCATCGCGGTTGAGATTGAGAAACGGCCCGCCTGCTCCGGGAGCGCCCGGGCGCGGCCCTGGATCCTTCTGGGCACAGACGACGACGGGAGCCATCGAAAGGATAAGAAGCGAACTCGCGCGAATTAAAATGGATCGCTTCATCTCGAATGCTGCCTCTCGATGAAAATCTCTCACACCTGCGCGGATGAGACAACACAAACCGCATAATCCAGGAGTCCGGCAGCCGATGCCCGACAATCGGCCCGTTCGATATACTCATTGCTTCACAAGGGACGGTCGGATCCAACAATGGAAAGTGACGAATGAACGGCGCCGAGAGTCTAGTCCACACGTTGGTCGAGAGTGGTGTGGACACGTGTTTTTCTAATCCCGGCACTTCAGAAATACACATCGTCGCCGCGCTTGACCAGATTCCGGGAATGCGGTGCGTGCTCGGCTTATTTGAGGGCGTCGTGACTGGCGCTGCCGACGGATATGCTCGAATGGCGGAGAAACCAGCGACCACGCTTCTACATCTCGGCCCTGGTCTCGGCAATGGTCTGGCGAACCTGCACAATGCCAACCGCGCGCAGGTGCCGCTGATTAATCTGGTGGGTCAGCATGCAACTACCCATCTGCGCTATGACGCGCCGCTCACATCCGATATTGAGGGCATCGCGCGGCCCTATTCCAATTGGCTTCGTACATCCCGCTCGACTCCTGAGTTAGGTCGCGATGCGGCCGACGCCATCTTTGCGGCCAGGACCGCTCCCGGACAGATTGCCACGCTCATTGTCCCTGCCGACGTCGCATGGGGAGATGGCGGTTCGATTGGCACTGTTCCTGTAGCAGCCCAGCCTCCCCTGCCGGATGCTCGGACGGTTGAACGTGCCGCAGCGATGCTTCGCTTCGGAGAACGAACGGCCATTCTGATTGCGGGAAATGGGCTGTATGGAAAAGGCTTGGTGAGTGCAGGCCGAATCGCCGCGGCAACCGGAGCCAAATTATTTGCCCCTTACCCAATTACTCGTTTGCAGCGAGGAGCCGGGTTGCCGAGAGTGGAACGGGTGCAATACGTGCTCGAGCCGGCCCTCGAACAATTCAAGGAATTTCGCCAGTTGCTGTTAGTCGGCGCGCGCGCGCCGGTCGCCTATTTCGCCTATCCCGGAAAGAGCAGCGAATTTACTTCGCCCGATTGTCGCATTCATGTCTTGGCAAAGCCGGGCGAAGATTACGCCGGCGCGCTGGAGGCATTGGCGGCAGAGTTGGTCGTGGCTGGAGTCAACGTTTCAGCAGAGGAATCGAATCGCCCGGCGCTGCCGACCGGTGAGATAACTCTAGCCGGACTGGCCGCGGCGGTAGGAGCGCTTTTGCCAAAAAACATTATCGTGGTCGACGAGTCCATGACATCGGGCCGCGGAATGATGGCAATGACCAGTGGAGCTCCGCCGCACGACTGGCTAGCGAACACGGGCGGCTCGATCGGAATCGCGTTACCCCTCGCGGTGGGTGCAGCGGTAGCTTGCCCGGATCGGCGCGTGCTGTGCCTGAGTTCGGATGGCAGCAACATGTATACACTTCAGGCCTTGTGGACGATGGCACGGGAAGGGCTCAACATCACGACTGTGGTTTTTGCTAACCGCGACTATGCCGTTCTCAAGCGGGAGTTTTCGTATCTTGATATAGGCAATCCTGGGCCCAAGGCTGCCGCGATGTTCGACATCGGACGCCCCGACCTCGACTGGACTCTGTTGGCGAAAGGAATGGGAGTGCCTGGTATCCGCGTCACGTCGCTGGATGCTTTCAGCAGCGCTCTGCGGGCGGGGTTGGAGGGCGATGGTCCGACGCTGATTGAAGTACCGCTTTAGGGAACCACCCGAGGAACCTCTTTCAAAAACAAAACGCGCCCGTTCAACGTGGGCGCGCGGACA
>JBAWAI010000191.1:0-2070 GCA_049589215.1 Terriglobales bacterium
TTCCATCCAGCGTTCATTCTTTTCGCCTTGCATTCGAACCTTAGTTTGAGATCGCATACGAGTAGACGCGCGGCTAATGAGTCCGAATAGTCCGGATCATGAACCGCTCGATTGCGCGAACCCGGAGTTTGTGTAGTTCCCTCCTGATAAGCGCGCGCATCGGTCTTTCGCAAACACCTTCCAAAGCTCCGCTGGCGGTTTGCGCACGGACCTGCACACCCTCAGAGCGCAGGTAAATCTTCGTCCCGTGTCCCTTTTCACCAGTCGTGACAAGCTTTCCTTGGTCAGACGTTTCATGGCTTTCGCTTCAAAAGTAACCGAATATATGCCCCATGTCGCCAGAGAGCCACCACCGTAGTCTCCGCAATATCTAAAGCCGCACTTGCGCCACTTCTATTCACCATCGATGCCCAGGTCTTCAATATGCAGCGACATCTCTGATGGATCGGCGTAGGCGCGAAATGCCCCGGCTTCTTCCAACTCTCCTTTGCTGTAGCCTCCCGACAACAGCCCCACGCCAAGCGCTCTCCGGCGTCCGGCGGCAAGCATGTCCCAAGGGCTGTCGCCAACCACAATACAGTTTTGGATCGGCACGCCCAGACGTTTCGCAGCGAGAATGAATACATCGGGAGAGGGTTTGGCTTTTATCACATCGTCGCCGGTGATCACTACGGTGTGTGGAGAGATCTTCAAGTCTCTCAACAGGCGCGTCGTCTGTTTTCGATTCCCTGTAGTGGCAATCGCCCAGGGGATCTTGGATTTGCTCAAGTATCGAAGCAATTCTCGCGCGCCAGGGACCAACCGAATGTCGCTCACCACTTTGCTGAAGGCGGCATCGTGTTTTTCTTCAAGCGACCCAATGTTAACCGCTCTCCGATGGACCTCAGGTTCTCGAAGTAACTGCGGCACCATGGATTTGCCGTTCATGCCGATGCGCCGATGAATCTTCCAGTTTGGTACAACGATGTTTACACTCCGCAATGCAGCAGCCCATGCAAGAACGTGCTCATAGACGGAGTCAATGAGCGTGCCGTCGAGGTCGAACAACATTGCGGAATTATCAAATCGCTCAGCCTTCATCGAATTGCGTCCGAATTGTCTGATCAAGATCCTTCAATTTCAGGGTCGGCGGTACAAGTGCCGGGCAGATACCTGACCGTGCTTTGGATGAGAATTGTGTGAATTGCGGCTGGTAGAAAGACTAGAAAAGCGATAATTGTGAAGTCACACTCTTTGATCTCGCCGGTCGAGAGCCAGCGGTCGCTCCGTTCAACGAATCTGAGATCTGGCGTTCGCGACCGACTGTTTCACTGAAATCGGCGCTCGGGGTCTTCGAGTGTTCTACTGCCTGCACGAAACGATCAAGCCGTCGAAGTCCATCGATTTTGTCCGTATCGCCTACCCTGGCTGCCTCCAACGAGCGTCTCATGACGTCTATGGTTTCGTCGTAAGTTTTAAGAGGAACTGGGAACGGGTGGCCATCTTTACCGCCAAGCGCGAAAGAAAAACGCGCCGGATCAGAAAAACGCGTTGGTGTTCCGTGGACCACCTCGGCGACCAGGGCCAGCGATTGTAGAGTTCTGGGACCAAGCTTTTCTAACAGCAGCAATGATCCGAAATCCCGAAATTCACGTTCGTACGCTACAGCGAGAACCGCGCCCAGGCGTTTCAGGTCTACATTGGACGCTTGCACATCATGATGCATTGGCATTGTCAAGTTCCGAATATTAGTTAAGGTCGCTTCCGGGGGGGCCTGCACGACCTCCAACAGAGCTTGCTGGGCCGGCGCTGCGGCAGCCGCAACCAGATTCATAATTGTGCCCTGATTCTTACCGACAACACCCGTATGCGGGTCATTAGTAAAGTTTCTAGCCGACGGAGAATGCCAATGATAACGACGCGCCATTCCGCTGTCGCCATTCATTCCTTGCTGAACGATCGTCCATTCGCCACTTGCGGCGACGATGAATCCGTGAAGATAAAGTTGGAAGCCGTCGGCGATTGCGTTGTTGTCGACGCGCGCCGCAAGACGGCTTGAGCGCACCAGTGAGTCTCCGTTCAAACCAATTC
>JBAWAI010000192.1:0-10420 GCA_049589215.1 Terriglobales bacterium
GGCTTGCGGGCTGTCCGGTGGACTGTTTGGGATTGACTGAGGTGGTCACTCTCGTGGCCCCTCGCTTGACCTCCCATCACGCCGGATTGCGCGCGCTGGGAACTCTGGTCGTTCCGGTACCCGCCGACATGCGGCGGGAGGATCTGCCCAAACTCACGGATTGTTTGCGAGAGATGTTCCCGATTCGCCCGACCAAAGGTTCCTCGAGAACTCCGCTTAGAGCAACCGCCCTAAGACTCAGCCACCTCACCTGGTCTCGTGATGCTACAACTATGGCTTTCAGAACTTGTCATTCGACCACCTCCTTTCCGGTGTAAGCGCAGATTAGTACGAATCGGAGCGGGAAGTCAATCGGGCGAAGGGATGAATCATTTTGGTTACTATTTGCGGTCTCAAGGTGGTCGAGGTGGGTATGGCTGGCGCCGCATTTTGCATTCCTCACCACGGAGGCACGGAGACACGGAGAAAATCGACAACTGGCAAACCCTACAAGCGGCAAAACCCTACAACGGGCAAAACCCTATTTGGCGTATTTGGCGCATGGGGGGGATTTACTGGGAGGACTCTGCCCTTTGCAGTTCGCTGCGGGCCACGGCGTTTTCGGGGTGGTCGATGACTTCGGCCTGGTATTCGGCGAGGGCGAGATTGCGGAGACCGCGGGCTTCGAGGATTTTGGCGTGGACGAAGTGGAACCCGGGATTGAGCGGTCCGCGCTGAAGGGCTTGTTCGGCGCTTTGGGAGGCTGGAAGGAGTTCTCCCTGCTGCATTTGGGCGCGGGCCAGGAGGATGAATTCGTCGGGGTCGCGATCGTCGATGCGAATGGCGCGGGTTAGATAGGCCTCGGCATCGGCAAACTTGCCCAGGCGGTAGTAGGCGTAGCCGAGATTGTAATTGGATGACCAGAACCCGGGGTTCTGCTGGAGAACGCTGAGGTAGAGAGGGATGGCACTTTCATAATGGCCGGAATCAGAGAGCGCGTTGGCGAGATTGTCTTTGACGATGAGGTTTTGCGGAGCGGATTTGACTCCGCTGGAATAGAGCAGGATGTTGTTCGCCCACTGGAACTGGTACGAGATGGTGGCCGCGAACGCGGCGGTGGCGAGGATGGCGACCGTGGACCACTTGATGGCTGACGACTCATCGAATCCAACGGTGGAACGCGGCTCGCGGGGAAATGAGAGTTGCTCGATGACCAAGGCTATGAGGAGGACGATGCCGAAGGATGGCAGGTAGAGAAAGCGGTCGTGCACGAAATTGTCGGAGGCGACGGCGCGCAGGTAGAGAGTCGGCAGGATTGGGATGTAGGTCCAGAGGAGCGCGAAGAATCCGAGGCCGGGATTGGACAGTTTTGAAATGCCGTAGCTGGCGGCGATTAAGGCGACTGCGAGAGCAAGCGCGGGCAAGATAAAAGCGGCGAAGGAGGGGCTGGTGACGTAGGCGAGAGAGTAGAACTCGCTCGAGGACAAGGGGAGCAGGAGATGCTTGAGATCGAACCAGAGGACCGACGGCCAGGTGTAGAACATGGTGGTCCAGGGTAGGGGTGTGAGCGGGCTGGCGAGGCCGTGAAGGAGCGGCAGACGGAAGGCTAGATAGGCGGCGAGGACGATGAAATAGGGGATTGAGATTGAGGCTTGTTTGAGAGCTGAGGACAGGCCGGGCTTGTCGAATTTAGATTTCGCTGGCGTGGCTGCGGCCGCAGAGTGCGATGTGATCGTGAGGCCCGAGGTGATCGCAAATCCAAAGATCAGAAGCGGGAAGACGGCGGCGGTTTCCTTGGACAAGAGAGCGAGGGCGAAGAGCAGAAGGGAAATCGCCATCCAGAGGATGGGTTTTGCGCGCTCGCGAAACGTTAGGTAGGCGAGAAAGCTGGCGATCAGAAATGCCGACATCAGCAGATCGCAGGCCGAGGAGAGCCAGGCCACATTTTCGGTGTGGACGGGGTGGAGTCCGAAGAGGAGAGCGGCGATGGCCGCGGTGGCGCGATGAGCGGTCAGCTTGTTGACGACGGCGAAGACGAGATAGGTGGTAAGCACGTGACCAGCCAGCATGGCGAAATGCCAGCCCGCCGGGTTTAGACCAAAACAAACATAGTTCAGACGCAGCCAGAGCAGGCCGATCGGGCGGTAAAAGGTGCCGGCCCCGGGAGCCGCGGCGATGCTCGAAAGATGGGGGACGAAGTAATGAGAGAGGGATCCCCAGGAGCGAATGCTGGTGTTATCGACGATGACGGGCTTGTCGTCGTAGACGAAGCCGAAGGCCAGCGTACTCACGTAGGCGAGCGCCGTGAGGGCGCAGACGAGCGACTCCATCACGCCGGGCTTTTCGAGGAACTCGTCCAAAAGCTGGCGGGTGGATTGAGCGTCTTCCGGTTCTCTTTCTTCGTTGGCGGGCTTCATGCGGGCTCGGTCCGCGTTTTCTGCGTACTCGTTTTTTGGGTACACAGGGTCGAGTATAGGGCGGTAGCTAGCGGCGCTTGATTTTGAAAATCGCGCGCAGGTTACATCGGTACCTGATCGATTGGTTTCGAGCTGCGGATTTGACCGATTTCTGCGACTGCTCCGAGTACATGCCCGCATGACACCTACCTTGGGTATGGGGGCGTACCTATCCTCAAGCTGTCAGCTCTTAGCTCTCAGCTTTCAGGAAAACCTTTCGGCATTGGCACTTTCGACGTTTGGGATTCTGACGACTAGCGACTGATTGCTGACGACTGGCGGCTGTTTAGCTCTTCCATTTGTAGGCGTTTGGCTGGGGCAGGCCTATGTGGGCGAGGACGCGGTTGGCGAATTCGTGGGCCATGTCGTCGGGAGTTGCGGGGTGGTTATAGAAGGTGGGGATTAGCGGGAAGATCGTGGCTCCCGCGTCGGCAGCCAGGGACATGTTGCGGATGTGAATTTTGTTGAAGGGCGATTCGCGGACGCAGAGGACTAGCGGACGCCGCTCTTTGAGAGTGACGTCGGCGGCGCGTTCGATGAGTTGTAAGGCGATGCCGTTGGCGATACGGGCGAGGGTGCCGACGCTGCATGGGATGACGACCATGGCGTCGGATGGATATGACCCGCTGGCGACGTTGGCGCCGATGTCGGTGTTGGACTGCTGCTGAATTTTTGCGGAAGACGCGCCGATGATTTGACGTGGGAGATCGGAGCGGCCTTGGATGGCGAGCTCTTCGGCGAGGACGCGCAGGGCGCTGTCAGAGGCGATGAAGTTGGCGACTTTGACGCGCGGGTCGCGATCGACGGCTACGAGGAAGTGCTTTAGAAAGAGCGATCCACTGGCGCCGGTGGTGGCAATGGTTAGGTTTTCCGGCGGCAATACAGTCAAAGTTGGGGCTCCCTGGGGTTAAGGACCGACGAGATCGGAAACGTTTTGAGCATAGGGACGCATCCAACGCAAGTCAAGTTGAGGGCACGACTGACGAATATTTAATGGCAACGACTGGCATCTTACGAGCGCGGCGCAGCGTAGCCCAACGGCACGCGGTGGCCGGGGTGGAGCGCGAGATTCGCGCGAATGACAATTCGTTTGCCCGCAAATATGTCCGCGATTTCCGCGACGCTTACCAGTCGTATGAGAGAGTGCTGACGGCGGCGGATGTGCTTGGCTTGATGGCCGAGGCGGGCGTTGCTCTGATTGGCGATTATCATGCGCTGCCCACGTCGCAGCGTTACATGGCATCGCTGCTGCGAGAACCGGCGCTGCGGGAGCGGCGTCTGGCGCTGGGAGTAGAGACGATTTTTGCGCGCGACCAGCACATTGTCGACGAGTGGCAGCGGGGTGAGATTGAGGAAGGCGAGTTGCGGCAGCGCATCCGGTTTGATTTTGACTGGGGATACGATTGGGCTCCTTTCTATGACGTGCTCTCGGCGGCGCGGGAGAATGGCACTCCGGTGTATGGATTGGACTGCATGCCGCGGGAGGACCTACGCAAGATCGGGGCGCGCGACCGGCATGCGGCCGACAAGATTGCGGAGATTCGGAGGGCATATCCGGAGTCGCTGATTCTGGTGCTGTTCGGCGAGTCGCATCTGGCTCCGGAGCACTTGCCGGCGCGTATTGCGGAGCGTTTTGGCGAGAGCGCGGATTCGTCGCGACGGGTGCTGACTGTTTTGCAGAACGTGGACGCGCTCTACTGGCGGGCGGCGGGCGAGGCGAGCGATCGCGTGGAGGCGGTAAAGGTCAGCGACGATGTGGTGTGCGTGTTCAACGCGACGCCGCTTGAGAAATATGAAAATTACCGGCTTTGCCTGGACCGGTGGGGACGCGGTGATGACAGCGGGCCGGATCTGGGGCCGACGATCTATAACCTGGTAGCGGGGCTGGTGCGGTTTCTCGGCATCGACCAGTATTCGCCGCACAATTCGACGCAGCCGCGGCTGCTGGTCGATTTGATGCCGGAAGTTTATTCACGCAACTCGGACGCGATGCTGCGACGGCTGCTCTCACGCAAGGGATTTTCGGTGGCGCAGCGGAGGGCGATGCTGCATCGCGTGGGCGAGCGCGGGGGCGCGTACCTGGCGCCGTTGAATGCTTTCTACGTGCGAAAGTTCGACATGGCTTCGGCGAGCGAAGATGCGGCTCGTTTTCTGCATCATGCTTGCCGGGGATTGCCGGATCGCTTGAACGGAAAAGCTCACGAGGCGCACGCGACTCAGGATGGATTTTTTGCGGCGGTGGTGGAGAATGCGCTGGCTTGTTTTGGCTCGCGGATTTTGCATCCCACGGGTGCGCCGTTTCGGAATGCGGATCTCGAAGAGTTGCACGAACTGACTTATGAAGATCTGGAGCGGCAGACGTCGCTAAAATATGGCGACGTGATTGAAGTGCTGGATTTTCTCTCATGGCACCGGCATTCGAGCCGAGGCCGCGTGGAGCGGGCCGCGAGCGCGGACTGGACGCGGGCTTTGGCCTTTACCGGACGCAAGTGGGAGTACGCGACCGAGCGGCTGGGATGCCTGCTTGGGAACGACTTGTATGATGCGTATCTGGATGGGCGCGTAGGCCAGGGGGCTCTGCGGCGACTTTTTCTTGCTCATCTTGAGGAGCCGGGTGCCGCGAGCGAAGTGTATGCGAGTTTGAACTCGCGGCTGCGGTAGGAGGAGCTTCTCAGGTCTCAGGTCTTAGTTCTTAGTTCTCAGCTCCAAGCTCTCAGCAAGCCCCTCTTGACGTGGTTCCTGTTCGGCCTTTGGCCGTTATTGTTCGGAATTGTCATTTGAATTTGCGTGGAGCTGAGGGCTTGGAGCTTGGAGCCGCGCTTCTGCTATCCTGCCTTGTTCGCTGGACATGCCCACGTCCGTCTCCATGCCTGAAGAATCTTTGCTTGAGAAGCAGACGCCTGACGCGCTGATGCTGTTTGGGTTCTGGTATCGCGCGCTGCCGAGCGATGAGCTGAAGCGCGGCGAGTTGCGTCCGGCGATGCTGCTGGAGCAGCCGCTGGTGGTGGGGCGCGATCAGCAGGGACGGGCGTTTGCGCTGCGCGACGCGTGCCCGCATCGCGGCATGCCGCTATCGTGCGGGCGATTTGATGGCGGCGAGGTGGAGTGTTCTTATCACGGGTGGCGATTCGACGCGCATTCGGGACAGTGCACGGCGGTGCCGTCAGTCGTCGAAGACCAAAAACTCAAAGTCGATCGCATTTACGCGGGCAGTTATCCGTGCGAGGAGCGGGATGATTTTGTGTGGGTGTTTGTGCCTGATCCCGGGCCGCCGGGCGCGGGGTTTACGAAGGCTGCGCCGGTTCCGGCGCCGACGCCGGAGATTCCGAAGTTCAGTGACGCTTACAAGCTGGCTTATCTTACGGCCGATTTGCCGTGCTCGGTCGATCACGGAATCATCGGATTGATGGATCCGGCGCACGGGCCGTTTGTGCACCAGGCATGGTGGTGGCGGTCGCGGCATTCGATCCACGAGAAGCGAAAGAATTTTGAGCCGATTCCGTATGGCTTTCGCATGAGCGCACACACGCCCAGCTCAAACAGCGCGCCCTACAAGCTTTTGCGGCTGTATGCGAAGGCGGATTCGATTACGACGACGATTGATTTTGTATTACCGAATATGCGGTCGGAGGTGATTCGCGCGGGCAGGTATTGGTTCGCTAGCCTGACGACGGTGACGCCGATCACGCGGAGCCGATGCCGTATCGACGTGGTCGCGGCGTGGAACCTTTTTCGCTGGATGCCGTTTGGACCCGAGCTGCTGAAGTTTGTGTTCGCGAAATTTGTAGAGCAGGACCGGCGCACGATGGAGATGCAGTCGGAGGGATTGAAACATAATCCGCACCTGATGTTGATTGACGATGCAGATCGTCCGGCGAAGTGGTACTTCGGGCTGAAGAATGCTTACCTGGAGATGAAGAAGAGTGGCGGGGAATTTCGGCATCCGATGGATGGGCCGGTTACGCTAAGGTGGAGAAGCTGACGGGTACGACCTCAGTTCTCAGCATTACAAATACTAATTACGGTGTGCATTCCGGCAGCAAAGCAAACGTTGGATCCAACCAATGGAGATAAGTCTCCATCGTGTGCCAGCACAGCAAGCTATTCTTCGCGAAATCCGAGGAACGGAAGCTGTATTCCGTCTCCACATGGTCATAATCCAGCAATACGGGAAAATGCGGCGGTAGCTTGGGAACGACATCAAGCAAATTCACGATCCGCCACGACGCAATTGGCAATTGATCAAACCGCCGTGCAAATTCAAGATTGCCGACTCGTGGTGAGGCGAAGGTGCATATCGTGGCGACTTCAAATCTACGGCGAGCGTCGTTTTCCATCACAAACAAAGTAGCCAGCGCCGATCCTAAGCTGTGGCCAGTAACCACGGTGGGGCGCGGTGGGCGTGTTTCATCCGCTCGTAAGGCGCGACCGCGGCGCGCAGCCTCCCGGTGTGAGGCTAGTTGATGCAGTTGTTCGCCGAAGGATCCGGCCAACGGAGCCATTGCTTCGGGCCCAAGAGCCTTGTCTTCCGGCAAAGGGCTTGGCACAACCTTCAAACTGCTGTAGATTTTGTCGAAGCCGGAGGCCACTCGGCCCGCGCTCGGAACCTGCCGAAAAGGAACCGGCACAGCCGCAGCATCATCGATCCACTCAATGGCTCCCTCCGTGCCCCGAATTGCAATGATGCGCGAATCTGGATTTTTTATTTCGCGCACGACGATTCCGTAGAACTTCGGTTCGTCGGTGTCGAAAATGAAATCAGACATGTGGATCCATGCGGCAAGTTCGTATCCGTCCGGAATACCGTCAGGTGCGGGACGCAGCGGGTCTGGATTTTGATTCTTGAACATCTTGTAGGCAGCCAGCACAAACCTTCCGTAAAAGAAAGCTTCACCTTTGTTGAGGTCGCGGCCCATAAGAACTCCTTGGATTGAAGTAGCCGACCAGCGAAACGGAAAAGGGCCCAAGAATAGACAAGCCGGGAGGGCGATAGTTCACGAGGAGAAATAGACGAACGGCGCTCGCCCAACGGAAAATCCCTTATAACTTATGTCGTCCCATTTAACGCGTCAAGCATGACGTATTCCAGGATTGCAGACTACTTGCATCCCGAAGAGCGAACACGCCAAGTTTGAAGCTTTGTAGTATCCGGTAATCGACGACTGAGAACTACTCTTCCACGAGCCAGTCCAGCGCCTCCTCGCGGGTTTTGAAGGTGACGATTTCGCGCTGGGAGAAGGTGTGGAAGTTTTCCATGAAGGCGTGCGGGATGTGCTCGGCGCCCACCCATGCGGATTTTTTTACGAACGGGCGATCGAGGGTGAGAACTTCTTTGATCCTCATGGCGACGTTGTGGTCGATCTCGGCTCCTGCGAAGTCGGCGAGGGTGAGGACGGACTCGCGCTTTTGCCTGGCGACAATCGCCTGCACGGAGATGAGCAGCAACTGCATCTCAGTGGCGTCGGCGTGGGAATAATCGAGCAGCAGGACTTTCTGGCCCTTGTGCTCGATGAAGTGAATGCGGTCGTCCATGGGTATTGAAAGTCGGGTCGGAATCGAAGTCAGATCAAGATCAAAGGCAAAACAAAATCGAAAGCAAAATTTTAACCACAGAGGACACAGGGTAACACAGAGGAATCAGCCGAGCAGGGACTCTACTACGCTGTAGACGTCGGCTAGCGCGGCATCGAGAGCGGCTGCGTCTTTTCCTCCGGCTTCGGCCAGATCGGGACGGCCCCCGCCTTTGCCGCCTACTTTTTCCGCGACTTTGCCGACGACTTTTCCGGCTTGGACTCGGCCGGTTAAATCTTTTGTGACGCCGGCGATCAGCGAGACGTTGCCGTTGGTGGCCGAGCCGATGACGACTACGCCGGAGCCGAGCTTGTCGCGGAGCTGGTCGACGAGCGTGCGCATTTGCGGACGGTCCAGATTGTCGGCGCGATGGGCCAGGACTTTTATGCCGCGAACTTCTTTGATTTTGTCGCCGAGATTGGCGGCGCCTGAGGAGGCGGACTTCATGCGGGCCTGGTCGAGTTCGCGCGTCAGGCGCTTGATTTCGGCGTCGCGGCGGTCGATTTCGGTGCGGAGGGCTTCGGCGGGCGAGTCGGCTTCTTTGCTGGTCAGACTTGCGACTACTCCTTCGAGTTGGTGATCTTTGCGGAAATGCTGGAGCGAGCCCTCGCCGGTGACGGCTTCGATGCGGCGGACGCCGGAGGAGACGCTGCCTTCTTTCAGAATTTTGATCAGGCCGATCTCGCCGGTTTGACTGGTGTGCGTGCCGCCGCAGAGTTCGGTGGAGAAGTTTCCGATTTTTATTATGCGCACGCGGTCGCCGTACTTTTCGCCGAAAAGCGCCATGGCGTGATAATTGTTGATGGCCACGTCGATGGGGACGTTTTCGATGACTTCGATTTTCTCGTTGACGAGGACTTCTTTGTTGATGATGTCTTCGATGTCCTGCAACTCTTCCTCGGCGACTCCGGTGAAATGCGAGAAGTCGAAGCGCAGATGATTGGGCGCGACCAGCGATCCGGCCTGCTTGACGTGCTTGCCGAGGACTTCTCTTAGGCCCGCCTGGAGCAGATGGGTGGCGGTGTGATTGCGCATGGTAGCGGCGCGGAGATCGGCGTTGACGACGGCGTCGAGCTTGTCGCCGACGCGGATGGGTTGGCGGGCGATGACCTGGTGGGCGCGGACGCCCTGGATTGGGGCGTAGGTGCCGGTTACCTCGGCGACGACGGTGTTGTGATCGTCGGCGTAGAGGAGGCCGCGGTCGCCGACCTGGCCTCCGGATTCGGCGTAGAAGGGCGTATGGTCGAGGATGATCTCGCCTTTTTCGCCGGGCTTTAATTCCTGCACGCCT
The DNA here is from genome assembly GCA_049589215.1 of Terriglobales bacterium. Classification (GTDB taxonomy): domain Bacteria; phylum Acidobacteriota; class Terriglobia; order Terriglobales; family Acidobacteriaceae; genus Acidiflorens. Next base: position 9,298 of record JBAWAI010000192.1, read on the forward strand.
TGCCCGGCTTTGATGATGGCGAGGACGGCGCAGTTGTCGGAGCGGGTGCGGCGGTAGCCTTCGAAGTCGGATTTTGGAAGCTGCTGGTAGACCGGGTTGGCGGTTTGCTTTACGGCGCCTTTCCAGGAGGCACGGGCGAGCGTGCGCTGCTCTTGCATTGCCTGATCGAAGCCGTCTTGATCGAACTTAATTCCCTGATCGCGGGCGGCGTCTTGCATGAAGTCTAGAGGCATGCCGAATGTGTCGTAGAGTTTGAAGGACTGTTCGCCCGCCAGAGTGCCGCTCGACGACTTGAGAATTTCTTCCAGTTTTTCGAGGCCGATGTTCAGGGTATTGGCAAAGCGAGTCTCTTCTACTTGAACTGCTTTTGAGACGCGATCGGCACTCTCGTTCAGCTCTGGATAGGCATCCTGCATCAGGTCGCGGACCGCGAATACCATTTCGTGCAGGAATGGCTTGGTTTGGCCGAGCAGGCGTCCGTGGGTGATGGCGCGGCGGATTATTTTTCTCAGGACGTAGCCTCGGCCTTCATTCGATGGAATGACCCCATCCGAGATCAGGAATGTGGCGGCGCGGGAGTGGTCGGCGATTACTCGCAGCGATGCCGCCGATTTCGTCTTGGCTTCCTTGTCGAGTTCCTGCTTAAGAGACGCACCTGTCAGTTCGGCGGCGCGCTTGATCAGCGGCGTGAATAGATCTGTGTCGTAGTTCGAAATCACGCCTTGGAGGACTGTGGCTACGCGCTCGAGGCCTGCGCCTGTGTCGATTGAGGGCTTTGGCAATAGCGAGAGCGTGCCGGTGGCGTCGCGGTCGAATTGCATGAAGACGAGGTTCCAGAGTTCCATGTAGCGGCCGCAGTCGCAGCCGAATTCGCAGGCTGGGGCGGTTGTGCCGTGGCCTTGCTCGCTGGCGGCTACGCCCATGTCGTAGTGAATTTCGCTGCACGGGCCGCAGGGGCCGGTGTCACCCATTTGCCAGAAATTGTCTTTGGAGCCGAATTCGTAGATGCGCTCTTTGGGAACGCCCTGGCTTAGCCACAGGTCGTAGGCTTCGGCGTCGCGCGGGACGCCGTTTTCACCTTTGAAAATTGTGGCGTAGAGCTTTTCTTTGGGGAGGTTGAACC
>JBAWAI010000193.1:0-2511 GCA_049589215.1 Terriglobales bacterium
GAACTCACAAATGCCACTGCGGTATGCCCGCGCGGTTTTCGAGGATCGACTGGCGGGTGTCTGGAACAACGCGTTCGACGATCGCGTCACCCTACTTCGCTCCCTTTCACGAGAAAGTTAGGATGAACCGGTCTGCCACATCCTTTGAGCCGATCAGCCAGTCTGCTGGCGCCGATGATCCTGTCGATCACGTGATCGCGCGTTTACCCCCGCTTCCCTCCGTAATTCGTTACTACGATGAATTCGACGATACGGCCCGCTCTATTCCCAACCCGACCGACACTAACAAGTTTGAGGTGTGGATAAATGGAACTCGAACGCCCATCGATTTTGGGCGCCTTGAAAAACACGATGGTACCCTACTCAAGCACCTGTTCATATTCTTGCTTGGTCACGATCTGAGTATCCAAGGTATCTACAACTACTGTACTGCGCTCATCGGCCTTACCCACAAGGATTTCGCCGAGATTGCTGCAGCCGGTCCAACTTCGATCGGCTCAGTGTGGGCTCGATTCCGTGCCAGAAATCTACAGCACCTGGCCTACTCCGGAGTCAAAGGAATTCTTCGACTGATGTGCCATCACAGGCTAAATGGTTGGTCGAATGATTTCTGCCCTTATCTGGCCGCGAACCTCCCCCTACCAGCTGTCGATAAGTATTCATCCGTGCGCACTGGCACCGTTTTTCTGTCAATCGACGAGGAAGCCGCTATCGTTCGGTACTTGGACGAGATGGCGTCGTCGATTGCAAGCGACAGTACAGCTGTACCACCGTCCTCACTGGCCGACGCCTGCATGTTGCTGTGTGCATTTCAATTTGCCATGCGCCCTGTTCAAATCGCGAAGTTAACCGTGCGAAATATGCGAGTCTGGAAGGGCTCCGCTGATGATCGGCCAGCCGTGCATTTGACTTTTCACATGGCAAAGCAGAAAACCAATACGACGAGAAGGCCGCTTACGCGAAGGATTAAGCTGGAGTGGGCAGGACTTTTCTTGGCATTGCAAGCGGCGCGTCAATCGCAAAGCGTAGACGGCACCGACCGCCTCTTCCATGTTGCATCGAGTAAGGAGGCGCAAGAACGTCTTGCGAAACTACTGAAGTCTCTGACTGGTGGGAATCACGTAGCAACTGATCTGCGCCATGCCGCCGCGCAACGGCTCGTCGACGCCGGTGCTAGCCACGAGGAACTCGCAGAGTTCATGGGCCACTCCGACGTAAGAACCGGTTTGGTGTACTACGAAGCATCATCCACACAGGCTGAGCGGGTCAACAAGGCACTCGGCCTGTCGACGGTCTATCGAGCGGTCGCGAAGATCGCCCATGATCGCTTTATTTCCTCGGAAGAATTAACTCGCCTCAAAGAGAATCAGCAGATTGCCGGCGTTCCCCACGGCATGCCCATTTCCGGAATCGGCGGTTGCACGTCCGGCCAACCTGCCTGCCCCTACAACCCGATCACGTCCTGCTACGGTTGCAGGAAGTTTATGCCGGTTCAAGACAAAGCAGTACACGAGCGAGTTCTGGGCGACTTTCGAAGTGTGGTGACCTTGTTTCAACAATCGTCGCGCGGTGACGCCAATTCGCCTGCGTATCTACAGCTGCAACGTACGATACACGACGTGAAAGTTGTCATCGAGGAACTCGAGGGCGGTAACCGATGAACCCGCACTACTCAGCGTTTATCGACTTGGGTAAGGCTCTTGCGGCCGAGCGGGCTCTGCAATGGAAAATCGCCCTCAACACGGACGGCACCGCAGCCGATGGTGTCGGCTGGAATCTCACAGCGGCCGCCAAGGCGATATCCCCGCCCAATCACTATTTACGCGACTTCACGCCTGACTCGAAAGCATCGGCATTTCTGAAAGGCGAGTCGCCCGATTCGGCTGCCGGCAACCTCCGTCGCAGCGCTCTCTCCCCATCCTGGCAGGACTTGATGAAGGCCGCCGCCGCGGAACAACTGTTCTTTCGGCGAAACTCGGTACTTCATGTGGTCGGCCAAGTCTTGCGTCCGTTGCGCGTGCTCGCAACTTGTACCGCAAGTGAGCCCTGGCAATTGAACGCCGATGACATTCGATCTGCGATCCGCGTAAGTGCAGCGATCCAGCCATCCGGGAAATTGCGGGACGTAATCATCGGTATCGTCAAAACTGTGTTCGATGCCCACCACGTGACCGACTCGGGCCCGTTATACGCGTCGCTTGGTGACCGGCAACGCTACGTGAACGCGCATGCGCGGGCGAAATACACGCGGTCAAAGGAAGCACTGCGCGACGGGCTTCAGGACAGAAAGCGGGCGGAGCGATTGCCGGAACGGCGCGCATTCTTGGAGCTCATCCGGATTGTCATGACACAGGATCCACGCACCTTTGTGGACGAACTGAGGTTCGCGGCGATAAGAACGATGATCGTGACCGGGTTTCGTATCGGCGAAGCCGCCCTCCTTCCTTTGGATTGGAAACGGGAGCGCAATTACTTTGACGCGAAAGGAAAACCCGCGGGTCTCTCCGGAGG
>JBAWAI010000194.1:0-1640 GCA_049589215.1 Terriglobales bacterium
GCACCATCATCACGGGAGAGTATGGCTATTCCTACAACACCGGCAACGCCTTCGCCGACTTGCTGACTGGCCAGATCGCCGGCTATCAGCAGAGCACGAATAACTTCGTCGCCAACCTGCGCGAGAAACGCATCGACTTTTTTGTCCAGGACCAATGGAAAGTCGCACCGCGCCTTAGCGTCAACTTTGGAATCCGCGTGAATCACATTGGCGCATGGTATGAGCCGGCCGGCCGCATGGTGGTCTTCGATCCCAGCCAGTACAACCCCGGCGGCACTTATGCGGAAGCTCCCGGTCTCGTCACACACGCGACCGATCCCAGTATTTCCATCAGCGGAGGACGCCCCCTTGGATTCAAGGTCGCGCCTTCGGGCGGATTCGCGTTGGATCTTCGCGGTAACGGTAACTCAGTTCTGCGCGGAGGATTCGGTACCAGCTACTATGCCGACCCGGGTTCTAGTGCCTTCTCCACCGTGCAGGCCCCGCCCAACGAGACGTTCACCTCGGTTTATGAGCTGAACACAATCTCGAGTACCTCACCGGGAGCCTACCCCGGTAGCGGTATTCCCAACATTAATACCTATCTTCCATTGGGCGCCTACGGTATCGCCGACATCAACGACCATCATCTTCCGGTGACTTATTCGTACACCCTCGCGTTGGCACAGGGGTTCGCGCATTCCATTCATGTGGAGATGGCTTACGCCGGAAACACCTCACGCTACCTGACAGGCTATACCGGAACCAATGTTGTCCCTGAAGGCTGCCCCTATGAACTTGATTACATAGAAGGCTATGGGACCGGCTCCTACAATGACACTCTTTGTCGACCCTATCCGCTCGACGGCGGGCTCAGCACAATGACCCACAACTTGAGCTCCCACTACAACGCGGCGCAGGTTACAGCTTCCAAACAGACGGGAATGTTTAACTTCTGGGCGACTTACACCTGGGGCAAAACTCTTGCCGATAACTGCGAGGATCCTTTCGACGAGCGCCGCTGCTATGGCCCCGCTCCATTCGATCGCAGCCAGAACCTGAATATCTCCTACTTGATCAATCTGCCGAATGTGAGCGCCAAGTATCTTGGCAATAACAAAATACTCAACGGCATTCTCGACGGCTGGCAGTTTACCGGCATCGAGCAGTTCGCCTCCGGTAATCCAATCAATATCACTGCCGCCGCCTCCGCGAATGGAGGCACCGGAAACGAGTACGACGGCTACCACAACCGCACCATCGGATTCTACGGCAGCGGCAACACCGATTTCTCAAATCGCAACATTCTGGGCACGCCGGATGAACAATGGGCTCCGACCCTGGTTTGCAATCCCGCCTCCGGTCTGCAAACCCACCAGTATTTCAATGCGAATTGTTTCCAGTCTCCACAGGCCGAGACCGTGGCCAACAATCCCAGCATCGGAACCTACCATTTTCCCTACATTCATGGCCCTCGCTACGAGCGCGACGACATCGGACTTTACAAGGCCTTCAAACTCAGAGAGACGCAGAGCATTCAGTTCCGGGCACAAGCTTTCAACATTGCCAACCACGCGTCGGATGCCTTCGTGCCGTACGATTCGAATCTATATGTCGGCTATAACAGTTATGGGGGCTTGCCAACCAATGCGGCCACGACC
>JBAWAI010000195.1:0-6959 GCA_049589215.1 Terriglobales bacterium
TCTCCGGACGGAAAGCACTACATTCTGAACGGCGAAAAGATGTGGATCACGAACGCCGGATTCGCGGATCTCTTCACTGTATTCGCGAAGATTGGCGGTGAGAAATTCTCGGCGTTCCTGGTAGAGAGAACTTTCCCTGGATTTTCGGTGGGCGCCGAAGAGCACAAGATGGGCATTCGGGGCTCGTCAACCTGCCCGATCATCCTCAATGACTGCAAGGTGCCGGTCGAGAACCTGCTCGGAGAGATAGGAAAGGGCGCAACCATCGCCTTCAACATCCTCAACATCGGGCGCTTCAAACTTGGCGCTATGTGTCTCGGGGGAGCCCGTGTTTCGCTCGAACACGCCGTCGGCTACGCGAAACAGCGCAAGGCGTTTGGCAAGACAATCGGCGATTTTGGCCTGGTGCGCGAAAAAATTGCCAACATGGCGACCTTGATTTATGTCGGCGAGTCGCTCGTCTTCCGCACCGTCGGCATGATGGATGCGCTGCTGTCGGAGATCGACAAAGCGAGTCCGGATGCGGCGAAAGAAACCCGCAAGGCGATCGAAGAGTACGCGGTCGAATGTTCGATCCTCAAAGTCTGGGGATCGGAAATGGTCGACTACGTGGTCGACGAGACCATGCAGATTTTTGCCGGCTATGGATTTGTCGAGGAATATCCGGCGGAGCGCGCCTATCGCGATTCGCGCATCAATCGCATTTTCGAGGGCACGAACGAAATCAACCGGCTGATTATCACTGGCTTTCTGCTGAAGCGCGCCATGAGCGGGCAATTGGCGCTTATGCCCGCGATCAAGAAGTTGATGGATGAAGTGCTGAGTGGGCCGACGATGGGCGACGAAATTGAAGGGCCGCTCGCCGAGGAGCGCAAACTGGTGGGACAAGCGAAGAAGCTTGGGCTGTTCGCCGCGGGTTCGGCCACGCAGAAGTACATGACGGCGATTCAGGATCAGCAGGAGGTGATGGGCGCGATTGCCGATATGACCATCGAGATTTACGCCATGGAATCGGCCGTGCTGCGCGCGCAAAAGCTCGCCGAACTGAAAGGCGAAGCCGCCGCGGCGTTGCCGATCGCGATGACGCGGATCTACATAACGCAAGCACTCGAGAGAGTAGAATCAGCGGCAAAGAAGGTGATCGCCGATGTGGCCGAGGGCGACATGTTGCGAACGCAACTAGCCATTGTGCGGCGCCTGGCAAAGCACGAACCGTTCAACACGATTGCGCTGCGCCAGCAGGTGGCACAGAAGACGATTGAGGCGGGGAAGTATTCGCTCACTTAGACGATTGGGCGATCGTATCGCCGCGAGCGGCGAAGAATCACGACGGGTTGTGCCAGCGACTACGTAGGTCCTTCGCTGGGCTCAGGATGACAAGGTGGTTATTTGCTTGACACTGCAAACGCGCATTAATCCTTCGGAAAATTCGGGTCCGCCTTCACTTCCTCGATTTGTTTGGTGTGCCGCTCGCTGTGTGCTGAGATCAGCAGAATCCACTGATAGGCGTCCAGGGTTCCAAGGGCAGGATGTGGCCCGAAGTGATCGCGCAGGTCTTCTTGCGTCGTCTTGACGTATTCCATTGTCGCTTGGCGCTCGCTTTCGAAGGCCTTGGTCAGTTCCTCGCGGTTGGCCCAGCGGCCCGTCGGTTTTAGAATTTCGGGAGCTTGTGCCTTGTGGCTACGATCCGGGATCCGGGTTAAGAGTTGGTCGTCAGTGAACTTCACTTCGGCGCGTTTTTCGGGCGTGGCTGGACCGGTGACGAATTTGTTTTGCACCAATCCGAGTATCGTCGCCTCGGAAACGGTGATGTGCTCCGCAACTTCGGCGACGGACCAGCGGTCGGGTGCGGGCTTGAATCTCCACTGGTTTTCGGATAGTCCAGCGATCGATTGGAGGAATCCCTCCCGCGTGGCCTGAAGACTTTTGAGAGCGATATCGCGCTCCTCGGGAGTCAGCGGCCGCGATGGTGCCGGAGAAACCTGAGCCGCGGAGGATGGCGCCTGCGAGGACTGTGCCTGCAACGCGACAACCGCGAAAAGGCCGATAGCGAATACCAACATTAAGCGCGACAGCTTGGGTTGCACTGTTTCCTCCAGATCGAGTCGTTGTTGCGATCACAACAATCCTGCCGCAACTTGAGCGACGATGCAAGCGCCTGTCCGCACTGGATGCTTAACGACCCTTGACTTCGTACCGTGCCGACATGCCCGCCAGCATGTGGTCGCTGATATGACAGTGATAGAGCCAGATTCCGGGCGCATCGGGCACCATATCGGCCGTGATCATCTGCGCCGAGGTAACTGCCAGAACGTCAGTGCGCTGTCCGCCAACCAATACCGTGTTGCCGTGCCAATGGGGCGTGTGCGCGTTGTTGAAGTCTCCCAGCGTCGCCACATACCAGCGCACGTGGTCGCCCTTTCTCATGCTCATCATCGGCATATTTCCGAAGAGGTATCCGTTGATCGACCACTTGACATTGGTTTCCACAAAGCCAGTACCGGCAACCGTGCCCACCATGCCGCTCGGCGTCAGGAGACTTGATTCTTTCTTGATAACACCCTTGGGGTCCGTCGTGTGGTCGCGAATGTTGTCGTCCAGATACCAACTCTCATTCTCATTGATCGCGATAAACATACTTACGAACTCGTGGTCCACGTCCTTAGGCCGCCCATCGGCAAGCGCCATGCCGCGCCGGGTGACGACGATGACCCCAAATAGGCCCGACGCCACGTCGCGTAACTCGTCAGCATGAGAGTGATAGAGCCAGAAAACCGAGTTCGGATCGTTCGGTCCAGGTCCGGATCGCTCGGGGATTTGCCAGACATAAGTGTGCGTCTGGCCAGGTGGCACGCCGCCATCTTCTTTATCTGCGCCGCTGGTTCCGTCGTTGTAGTCCGCGCCCTCGGAGGCTTTCGCGTACAACACTCCGTGAGGGTGCATTCCGAATGGATGCGTCCCGTTGTTCTTGAAAACAACTTTGATCGTGTCGCCCACGGCCCCGCGCAGAATCGGGCCGAGTATCCCCAGATATTGTTCGTCAGGGGTGCGCGCCTTGCGCGTCGAAAAGGTCGCATCGCTATACTCGTGATAAACCGCCTTCTTGTACACTCGGCCGATTCGGTGGGGGCCCGATTGGGTGATGGCCTTTTCGATGTCATCGAAATCCATGCCCATGGCTTCATCGCGCCCAGAGGGTGTGTAATCCCACTGCACCTCGTCGGCGGCCACATAGTATGTGCGCGTCTTGCCTGCGGGCACGGGCGCCGCGCCTTGTGCATACAGGACACTGCCGATCAACCAGGTGGCGACAAGAACAGCACAAGAAATTCCACGTTGACTCAAATTGCCTCCTGAGACCTGTGAAAGAAGAAAAGCGGAACACCGCCGGAGCCACGCGACGCCGGCCTGCGCGGTCACCCGTGACGTCAAAGGCGGGGGAGCCTTAGCGTGATCAGTTTGAAAACCTCAACCTTGAAACCTTCAACAAAGACACGAACTGTATCACGAAAGGCACTGTCGCACAGTGATGGAGCCGAGCCACCCGCAGGATATCGGCAATTCGATTTGGGCCGACTAACTGGCCCGACAGTCGCATCGCTGCGGCGCGCTTCGCGGGCTATAATGGCGCCCATTGATGGCGCTTACCTCTGGCACAAAACTTGGTCCTTATGAAATTCTGTCGCCGCTTGGAGCGGGGGGCATGGGCGAAGTTTACCGTGCCAAAGACAGCCGCCTTGGCCGCGATGTCGCCATCAAGGTGCTGCCGGGGTCGATGGCTCGAGATGTCGAGCGTCTGCGGCGATTTGAAACTGAAGCGCGAGCGATTGCCGCGCTGAACCATCCCAACATTCTGTCGATTCACGACACCGGTACTTACGATGGTGCGCCTTATCTGGTTTCGGAGTGCCTTGAGGGCCAATCACTCTGGGTCACATTGACCGGTGGTGCGTTGCCTCCGCGGCGCGTAGCCGACTACGGCACTCAAATCGCGCAGGGCCTGGCGGCGGCGCATGAGAAGGGGATCGTGCATCGCGATCTGAAGCCGGAAAATGTCTTCGTCACGCGCGACGGACGCGTGAAGATTCTCGATTTTGGATTGGCAAAACTGGCGATGCCGGAGGAGTCATCTTACGACGGCGCGACGATGGCGGCAGTGCCTACCTCTGCCGGCGTCGTGCTCGGCACGGTAGGATACATGTCTCCCGAGCAGGTCAGGGGCGAGCCTGCCGATGCGCGCTCGGACATTTTTTCGCTCGGAACAATTTTGTACGAGATGACCTCTGGGCAGCGCGCCTTCCGCCAAAATACTTCTGCCGAGACTATGACCGCCATCCTGCGGGAGGACCCGGCGGAATTAAGCCTCACCGGGAAACCTGTTTCACCGGCGCTCGAGCGCATCATCAGAAGATGCCTCGAGAAAAATCCGGTGCAGCGATTTCAATCGGCGCGGGATTTGGCTTTCAATCTCGAGGGCCTATCCGGAACTTCTTCCACGAGTGCTATCAGTACCGGCAGGTTTGCAGTTGAGGCTCGCCCGGCTTCATGCCCGACGGCAAAGCGATTTATTATGCCGGCGACGATGGTCACGGATGGAAGATGTATATCCAGGACATTCCGTCCGGCACACCACGCGCCGTGACGCCCGCCATTTCCGTTAAGCGAAATCATCAGGAAGGCCACATTCTTTCGCCCGACGGGAAAACATTTTTTGCTCGCGACCCGAGCGAGCGGGGCGGCCTGTACACGCTCGCAGGCGGAGAGCCGCGTCTGATTCCAGGTTGGTTGCCGGAAGACATCTGGGTTGCATGGACCGCCGACGGACGGTCAGCCTACGTTTATCACGACGACAAAACGTCGGCGCCGTTTTACCGGCTTGAATTGGCGTCCGGGAAGAGGGAACTCATCGCGACCCTGGCTCCGACCGACGTCGCTGGAGTGACAAGCATTGTAAATGTGCGCGTCACCCCGGACGGCAGGACCTACGCCTATTCGTTCTTCAGAGAGCTGTCAGATTTGTTTTTGGTTGACGGCGTGCGGTAGGACGAGTCATCTCGTTCCTCTCTGGCGCTCAAACGACTTGCCAGCAAGGCGCTCCGGGTGGAGTGGTTCGGTTGCACTATGCGGTTCGAAAATTGGGGCACGTAGCGGCCTGGGTCGCCACCGGGCTAGGCTCGCTTGATGAGCCGGGTGATTCCGACCAGAATTACTGCGCCTACGAAGGCGACGATGATGCCGCCGATCATTCCGCCGCCCGGCCAGATTCCGAGGGTGCCGAAGACCCAGCCGCCGACCCAGCCGCCGACGAGTCCGAGAATGATGTCAACGATGACGCCATAGCCGCCGCCCTTCATTACCTGTCCGGCGAGCCAGCCGGCGATGAGACCTGTGATAAGCCATACAATCATGTTGTTCTCCTTGGAAATTCGGTGCGACCGAATGTGAGTTGCGATTGTACCGAACAGTTCGCGATTTCGACCGAAATTCGGCAATGGCTTTCACACCCGAACCGACGTGATCGTTAAGGGGATTGCTGGAAGAGTATATCTTGATAATTAAACCATTAAGTATCAATACTATACATCCGTTTATTGCGGCAGCAGCTTAAGTCAAAATCAGCCCGCACATGGCCTCGGTCGGTTATTGAATTGCTTATATTGTTTTCGGGAAGGACTGGCTGCTTGGCGTGCCGCGGCCGGTGAGCTTGGGTTTTGAGATGCAACACAAAGACATTTTCTGGATGGCTTGCGATTCGACCGAGCAGCTTCGGGCTGAGTATGGGCCGTTTCATACCCGGGCGGAGGCCGAGTCTGAGGCGCGCAAGCTGGGATTTGGGTACCTGCTGCGATACGAGCATATCGTGGGCGACGACGACGAGATCCAGGAAGTGCGCTGCGTGTTCGTCGAGTTGCAGGATTTCGGTCGGGGAAGGAAGCCGGGAGTTACTTTTCACACGCGATGCGCGTCGTGCGGCGAGTCGACCACCCACGAGACGTCATGGCAGGCCGAGGTATGGGCGGACATTCACGAGTTTGAACACGCGCGCCATAAGGTGAGATTGTTCGAGCACTCACGCGCCGAGGGCCTGCGCGAGATCGCGGACTGGCGGAGCGCGGCGTAGCCTGGATCAGGCTTGTGCGAATCGCTCTATCCTTTCGGCGCGGGATGCAATTTTCAGGTCGCGGCTGCGCCAATTCCATCACATCTAAATTCTTCACATCCTTTACCACGCAGATGCAATCCTGGGCTCCGGTCGTCCCAGCCGAGCGCTAAAATAACCTACCAATGAGCAAAGTCAGAGTCGCTGCGTTTTCAATTTCAATCGATGGCTTCGGCGCCGGTCCGCGGCAAGACCTGAACAATCCACTCGGAGTGCGCGGATTAGAGCTCCACAGCTGGTTCTTCGCCACTGAAGCATTTAAGAAAATGCACGGTCAAAGTGGGGGGAGCCAGGGCGTCGACAACGACGTGGCCGCACGATCATTCGAAAATGTTGGCGCCTGGATTCTGGGTCGCAATATGTTTGGCCCCGTGCGGGGCCCGTGGCAGGGCGATTCCTGGTGCGGCTGGTGGGGCGAGAATCCCCCGTACCACACGCCGGTGTTTGTGCTCACGCATCACGCACGACCTGCGCTCGCGATGGAAGGCGGCACGACCTTCTACTTCGTCACGGATGGTCCAGAGGCCGCTCTAGAGCGGGCGAACGAAGCGGCCAACGGCAAAGACGTCCGAGTCGGCGGAGGAGTGTCGGCCATTCGCCAATATCTGACGGCCGGCCTGATCGACGAGATGCATGTAGCCCTGTCGCCAGTCTTCCTGGGCGAGGGCGAGCATCTATTTTCCGGAATCAATCTCGCCCAGCTTGGCTTCAACTCCATCCGCACAGTCGCCGGCGAAAACGCGACGCACTTGCTCATGGAAAAGAAGTCGTAGGTATCGTTTCCCGCCCACTCCCCCCC
>JBAWAI010000196.1:0-2807 GCA_049589215.1 Terriglobales bacterium
GCGGAATCGTTCGCCTTTTATAGATGAACGATCGAGTTATCCGTACCCTTTTGGAGTTCTCTTGGCTGCGCGCGCAACGACACTGACGGTAGTCTCCAGGACAACGCCTGGAACGGCCACCAAGTCCGCCAGGCCGAAACCGAAAGTCGGGCTGCGCGCCTGGATGGAACGTGTTCTCGAAGAGTGCGATCGGACGGCGGTCGGGTTCGACGCCGATCCTGTGCACGACTTGCGCGTTGCCCTCCGGCGTTGCCGGTCGCTGGCCGATGGATTGGTCGCGCTCGATTCCGATCCTTCATGGAAAGAGATGAAGAAGGCGGGCCGGAAGCTATTCCGTGCGCTCGGCGAGTTGCGCGACATGCAGGTCATGGAAGAGTGGATTGAGAAGTTGACGTTTGCCGAGGAACGCGCGCAGCCGGGCTCGACCGACCCAGTGGCGCAAAAATTGTTGGACCACATCCACGCGCGCGAGGCCGAGTGCAAGATGCTCGCCTGGAAGGATCTCGAACAGTTTGATCGGAAGCGCTGGCGGCAGTGGAGCCGAACCTTGCCGGGGCGTGCGGCGCGCGTGCGTCAGGGCAGCGCTGTCTATCTTCACTTGGCGCTTGAAAAGTGGACGGCCGCATATGACCTGCACAAGCGCGCCATCCGGACACGCTCGCAGGTTGCGCTCCACGAGTTGCGCATCGGCATCAAACGGTTTCGCTACATCGTGGAAAATTTTCTCCCACAGCAGCATGCGCGGTGGGGCGACGATCTCAAAGAGCTGCAGGATCTGCTCGGCGAAGTGCACGATCTGGATGTGCTTTGGGCAACCGCGCTCGCGGTGCAGGCGTTTCCTGATATGGAGAGCCGCAAGCGCTGGCGCGAGAAGTTGAATCATGAGCGCCAAGGCCGGATCGATCGCTATCGCGAGCTGATGATCGGACGGCAGTCGTTGTGGCGAACCTGGCGGGCAGAGCTGCCCTCGGGGCCGCAATTGCGCGTTGCCGCTCTAGCTCGGTTGCGGGTGTGGGCTGGTTTTCTGGATCCGGATTTCGGGCATTCACAGCGCGTGGCACAGCTTTCGGTTCAGTTATATGAAGGGCTGGCTCGTGCCGGAATTCTCGACCACGGCGCCGCGGCGGACATGCACGATGTATTGCAAGCGGCCGCGTTCGTGCATGACGTGGGCAAAGCAAAAGGTCAAAGCGGTCATCAGAAAAGGTCCTATCGCATGATTCGCGAGATGGCGCGGCCTCTCGGATGGAGCGCTCGCGAACTGGAACTGGCGGCGGTTGTGGCGCGTTATCATCGCGGCGCGTTGCCCAGTCTGCGGGCTCAAGAGATGCGATCGCTGGAATTACCGGATCGCCATCTCGCCCTGCAATTGGCGGGTGTGCTCAGATTGGCGAATGCCCTGGACACGCACTCGGGAATAACGCCGAAGCTGGAAGTCGAATTGCGGGACCGGGTTGTGATCGTGCAGTTGGCAGGCTATGCGCCACTCGACCGCGCGGCGGAAAGCATCGCGGCAGCCCGACATCTGCTGGAAACCGTCCTCCGGCGTCCGGTAATGGTGAAGACGCTGCGAGCAGCCAGCCCCCGAACCAACGCTGCAAACGGCTAGCGTATTGATGAAGATTGCGGCTCGCCGGCGTCTCCCTCGGCGATCCCGCCTGCAGTAAAAAAAGCCCACTGTCACCCACCTCGCGGGCAATCCGCTTTCCCCGCATCCTAATTATTAGCCTCAGGCCTTAATTGGGCCCAGCCAAAAAATAGTCGTCGGACGACCATAACTTTTTGGCTTGTTTTCCGGATTATCCCACTAAGAGTGCCGCGGAGAACATTTTTGAAAGTCCTGGAAATCAAGAAGGATGACCGGTTGCAGGTGGAGCGGCGCGTCACGATGGGGCGTGTTTTGCCGAACTGTATGAAAACAACTTTGAGCGTGTCTATGCGTATGTCGCGCGCCGCGTGCGAAATCGCGCGGAGGCGGAGGATCTTACTTCGGAAGTTTTCCGTGAGGCGTTGGCTGGCCTTTCGCGGTTCGAGTGGCGCGGCGTGCCGTTCGTTGCGTGGCTCCTCGGGATTGCGGCCAACGTGCTCTCGGATCGCTGGACACACCTAGCCCGGCAACTTGCAGAGGGAATAACTCGGCTGGGCACAATTCACAACGATGCGTAGCAAGGCAGGCACTTCTCAAGCTGAGGTTTTCCTAGCAAGCTTGTTGTCGTGAACCATACAAAACTAGTGGCAGCAGCGGTGGCCTGGCTGCGCCGGTATCGTTGCGGTGTCGTGCTCTCGGAGCAGGCGTGCGTCAGCGGCGAGATGCCTGACGCGATCGGTTGGAAAAAGGCCTGCCATTCGGTGCTGGTCGAATGCAAGGTAACGCGCGCCGACTTTCTGGTCGATCGCGCAAAGCCATGGAGGCGCCAGCCCGAGAGCGGTGTGGGCTCGGAACGATATTATCTGGCGCCGCGCGGGATGATCGAGATCGAGGAATTGCCGGTTGGGTGGGGACTGCTGGAGATTTGCGGGCGCGAAATTGAAAGCGCAAAACGGTCGGCAAAAAATCTGCGCTCCGCCACCGGCTTCGAATACGAGATGAACCTGCTGCTCGCGAGCCTGCGGCGAGTTGAGGTCCGCATCGAGCCGCAAAGCATCACGGAATTTTTGAAATGGAAGAACCGCATGGCGGAATACAATCGCGGCACATTGCCTGAGGGGATACAGCCGGCGAGCGGTGAGGCGAATGAATATCTGGAGCCGACAAGCGGAGATTGAGAACCTTGTGGCCCCTCGCAAAAAACGAAACCGGGCTGTTT
>JBAWAI010000197.1:0-2078 GCA_049589215.1 Terriglobales bacterium
CAATATCACAGAAGCGACGCCGTCGCCTTGAGCAAGATAGGGGGCTTCGGCATACAATGAAGGCCCTTCTGAATCCGGGAAGGGATTCCATTTCAAATCGTGCCGCTTAGCGGGCCGCAAATAGAGGTTTCATGCAATCAATCTTTCGGTTTTCGGTAGCGTGCGTTGCCCTCGCGTTAGTGTTCGCCTTCGGCGTCTCGTCTGTTTCGGCCCAAACTACTCCTCACTTCAATCACATCATCTGGGTCATGGAGGAGAACCTCAACTACTCCGACATCACCAGCTCCACATGGCCTAACCTGTATGCGCTCGGTCACACCTACGGATATTCGACGAACTTCTTCTCTGACACGCATCCTTCGATTGGCAACTACGAAGAGGACGTCAGCGGTCAGATCCTGACCAATGACGATTCGTGCGATCCCAATGGCAGCGGTGGTACGGACTGCCCGTTTCCCAGCACCGTCGATAACATCGTGCGCGAGCTCTTAGCGCAAGGCCTGACGTGGAAGTCCTATGCAGAGTGCATACCGAATGCCGGCTACCTAGGCGGAAACTATGTTGCCAAGTCCTGTCCCACCGATCTAACGGGCAACAATACATACTACGTTCGCCATAATCCATTCCCGTACTACTCGGATGTCTATAACAACCAAACGCAGGCGGATAATATTGTCCCCTTCAGCCAATTCGCGACTGACGTGGCGGCTAAAAACCTTCCGACGCTTGCCTATGTCGCGCCCGACGGATGCGATGATGCCCATGATTGTCCTTCCTATCCGGGCCACATTGACCTGAATGCGGATACCTGGTTGCAGACAAATATCATCGGGCCGTTGACCAATCCATCCGGTTATGGCCCAACATTCAATGATGGCGACCTGCTGATTGTCACGTTCGATGAATCGAGGAATGACAACCAGAATGGCGGCGGCATGATTTTCATCGCGATGGTCAGCCCCAAATATTCGAAGCTGGCTTATGCCTCCAGCATTTCCTACGGTGAAGGCGCGCTGGCCTGCACGTTGTTGCAGGGTCTCGGCCTGACCGCGGTGTACGGCGATGCGTGCAGCACGGCCCCTCCAGCGCAGTATGCCACCGCTGCCATGTCGGATTTCTTCGGACAAACGCAATCATTCTCGTTAACCGCGAACCCAGGCACGCTCAGTATTGCGCTGGGCAATGTCGGCATAAGCACAGTTACGGTCACTGACAATGACGGCTTCAACGGCCAAGTCACCTTAAGCGCATCGGGTTTGCCCAGTGCGGTGACCGCTCAGTTCGCTCCCAATCCAACAATAACAAGCAGTACGCTGACTCTTACCGTCGGCAGCGGTGCTGCGATTGGGACATCGACTATCACAATCAGTGGCGTCTCCGGCAGCTTGACCAGTCAAACGACGATATCGCTCAGTGTGACGGCAAGCGGGCCGATCGTGAGGCTTTCACCGGCATCTCTCGCATTTCCGAAAACCGATGTAGGCGTAACCAGCAAGGCGAAGAGCGCGACCCTGACTAATGCCGGAGCTTCGACGCTCAACATCGGCAGCATCGTGCCCAGCGGAGACTTCTCCCTCTCAAGCACGACGTGCGATGGCACGCTGGCACCGAATGGCAAGTGCACCGCGAACGTCACCTTCACGCCGACGCAGGCTGGAAGCTGCACAGGAAGTCTGACCTTTACAGACAATGCACCGAACAGTCCACAAGCGGTGGCGCTATCAGGCACGGGCGTCGCACCGGCGACGCTGACTCCTGCCAGCGAAACCTATAGCAAGCAGAAGGTAGGGACGACGAGCAAGGCAAAGAAGTTCACCGTCACCAACAATCAAGCCGTCGCCCTGACGGGCATTGCGATCTCGGTGACGGGAGATTTTGCGGTATCGTCGACGACCTGCGGGTCAAGCCTCGCCTCCAAAAACAAATGCACGATCGAAGTGACGTTTACTCCCACTCAGACGGGGGCGAGGACGGGGCAACTAAGCGTCAGTGACAGCGCCAGCAACAGCCCGCAGATGGCAACTCTCACGGGAACCGGAGATTAGAACCGGAGGGGCTACAGTGGGCTAATAGAGGGG
>JBAWAI010000198.1:0-10879 GCA_049589215.1 Terriglobales bacterium
CCTATCGTCATCTAACGTTAGACCACAGCTTCTGCGTCATGACGTTCGTAGCCGCAGCGGGATACTTCGCGGTAGTCGGCGGCAGCATGCTCTTCGATCGCCTCGCCGAGCGATCCCAAGAAAGCGATGTCAAAACAGGCTGGCTGACGAGCGCATTTGGCACTCTCGCCCGCGAGCGCTGGGTCTGGATCACACCCATAGTCGTAGTCGCGGCGTTGTATTTAACCGTAATGTTCCAACCCGGCCACGCCGAAACCGGCCCCGTGATGTACGCCCTCTTCTAGACGAGCATCGCGGCTACCCCGCCGCCTCGCGGAAAAAAGAGGAGCATCGCGCCTTTGGTTACGCCCGGGTTTCCGCGAAGAAAACCCGCTATGCTAGCATTTCAATCAACAACATCCTCATCCACCACCGGCAAAAAAGCGAGGCTAAGCCGTCCGTGTCTTTAACCGATACACCCACCGAGGCGAGCACCACTCCGGCGTCGACCACGCCCTATTGGGATCTCCTCAAGCGCTTCGCCCTCCGCCTCTGCGTGGCCATAACGCTCGCCGTACTTCTGCTCGTGGCCGTCGAGTTCTACGCCTATCTGCGTTTTCACCCCAACGTCAACGCGCTCGAATTAGCCGCGAAACTCGAGATCGCTCAAAACGAAAGCCCCGCCGAGCGCGAATACTGGTCGGAATTTAAAAAGGCCAACAAGGTCACCTATCACCCCTGGGTTCTCTGGCGCCGTCAGGCCTTTCAAGGCGAGCTAATCACCATCGACCAGGACGGCATCCGCCGCACCCTCCACAATCACTGCGACGACCCGCACGCCACCACCATCTGGATGTTCGGCGACTCCGTCATGTGGGGAGCCGGCGCGCCCGATTCCGATACCATCCCCTCCTACGTCGCCGCCGACTACGAAAAAGCCGGCCAGCCAGCCTGCGTCGTCAACTACGCCGAAAAAGGCTATGCCAACACGCAGGAAGTGATCGGCCTGATGGAAGAGCTGAAGCACACCAAACGCAAGCCCGACGAAGTCCTCTTCTACGACGGCGGCACCGAAGCCTTCACCGCCTATCAAAGCGGCCAGGTCGACGTACACAGCAACTATCTATCGTTCAAAAATTTTCTCGACAATTGGGGCGCCTACGAAAAAGCCGGCTTCTCTTACTTCGGCCAAACCAATACCGCACGTTTTCTAAAAAAGATGGGTGAGCGAGTCCAGCCCAAACCCAAACAGGCAAAATCCGCCCTTCCAACTCTAGACGTCGACTCCGCCTCCAAAGCCATCGTCGACAACTATTCGCAAAACATGGACATCGTGAACCTGCTCGCCAAGCAATACAATTTCCGCCCCATCTTCGCCTGGTACCCAAACATGGCGGTCGGCCACAAGCAACTCACGCCCTATGAGCAACAAGTCCTCGCCTCCGAGTACCACCAATTCCCCGACCTCGGCAAGATCTACGCGGCAACCTACGACCGCGCCAAAGAACTGAACCGCCCAGACCTGATCGACCTAAGCGACCTTCTCGACGACCAGAAAGACTCTCTCTACGTAGGCATTTCGCACCTGAAGCCAGAAGGCAATCAGCTAGTAGCCAACCACCTTTTCGAAATCCTGCAAAAAGCAGCGAGTGGAATGCCGAAGTTGGGCAAGCCCGCAAATGAGTAGCGCGCCCATGAGCGGGAAATGACGGAACAAACTAGAACCATCATTGTGAACGTTGCCATCGTTGCGGGCTTGATCTGGTCATATTTCAGGGGATACTCGCCGAAGATAGTCCTCGGGTGTGGAATCTTCCTTCTGGCTTTTGCGAATGCGCTTATGTACCTGAAACGTCGACGAGTTTAGACCACACCCGCAAGTTTGGGGCAGGTACAGCGATCCTCTACACTAATAGCGGAGATCTTCTTGACTGAAACTTCATATGCCAGACTGCACCGGTCGCTTGACCGCATCCTCGATCGTGTGACGAGCGATCATGAGATCGTCACCATTCGCCGGAAAAACGGGAAGAATGTTGCCATCGTTGACGCCCACGTACTCACCGGCCTGATGGAGACGGTCTATCTTCTGCGATCGCCCAGGAATGCGCGAAGGCTCTTGACCGCTCTGCATCGCGCGACCGCTCAAAAGGGCAAACCAGAACAGCTGGACCAGTTCCGCAAAAAATCTTCAAGGTGATCGATGCCTCTTCCGAAAAATTCCAGAAGCCTGATCAGCGGCTTCCTCCATTTCGTAAACTCGACGCCAACGCGCCCCGCCCTCGAACTCGGCGACGACATCCTCACCTACGTCCAACTCTGGAACTATGCCGCCAAAATCACCGCCGCGCTCAACCAGACTCTAGCCCCCGAAGAAACCGTAGTAGCGCTCCTCGCCAGCCGCAGCGTAGCCGCCTATGGAGGCATCCTCGGAATCCTCGCCAGCGGTCGCGGCTACTGCCCTCTCAATCCCAAGTTCCCACTCGATCGCACGCTGGTCATGCTCAAAGCCTCCGGTTGCCGCACGTTAATAGTCGGCCAGGAATGCGCCGCCCTACTCGACCAACTCCTCCCGCTCATGGAGAAAGATCAGACCGAAGCCAAGCCCCTAACCATCATCATCCCCGATCCCGGCTGGTCTCCCAATAGCGCATCGCTAAAGCATCACCGAGTAATCACCGCAGGCGACCTAAGAAAGGCAGCCGATCCCGTCGAACCGAATCCCAGCCCTGACTCAACCGCGTACCTGCTCTTCACCTCGGGCAGCACCGGAGTTCCCAAAGGCGTAGCCGTCAGCCAATCGAACGCATGCGCCTACATGGAATACGCCAGGCAACGCTTCCGATTTTCTGAAAACGACCGCTGCTCGCAAAACTTCGACCTCACCTTCGACCTCAGCGTCCACGACCTCTTCACCTGCTGGGATGCCGGCGCCACACTCGTCCCCTACTCCGAGCAAACTCTAACTCCCGCCACACTGATCGAAGAAAAAGAACTCACCTGCTGGTTCTCCGTCCCATCAGTCGCCATGTTCGCGTCCAAAATAGGCATGCTCACGCCCGGCGAATTCCCCACGCTTCGCTGGAGCCTCTTCTGTGGAGAAGCTCTCTCCGCCACCCTCGCCGAAGCCTGGCAGCAAGCCGCCAACAACTCGATTCTCGAAAACCTTTACGGCCCCACGGAAGCGACCATTGCCATCACGTGGTATCGCTGGAACTCGCAAACCTCGCCCGCCGAGTGCGTCAGCGGCCTCGTTCCCATCGGTTGGCCCTTCGACGGACAACAAATCTGCGCCGTCAACGACAAGCTTGAACTCGTTCCCACCGGCGAAAGCGGCGAACTCTGCCTCGGCGGCAGCCAAGTCACGCGCGGCTACCTCAACGATCCCGAAAAAACCGCCAAGAGTTTTGTGAAGCTGCCGCACACGGGAGAAAAAATCTGGTATCGCACCGGCGACCTGGTCAAGATGGACGACCGCGGCTGCGCCTACTATCTCGGCCGCCGCGACTTCCAGGTAAAAATCAGCGGCTATCGCGTGGAGTTGCAGGAGATCGACCTCGTCCTCCGCGAAGCCGCGAAGTCCGAACTGGCCGTAGCGATCCCATGGCCGCTCTCTGAAGGTTCGGCCTCAGGGATCGTAGGAGTAGTCTCAGGCGCCGATCCCGCCAATGACGCCGACGTGATCAAAGCCTGCCAGACGCGTCTTCCGCGCTACATGGTTCCGACGCGCCTCTACCATTTCCAGCAAATTCCGCTAAATGTGAATGGAAAAATCGACCGCGGGAAAATCACAGAAATGCTGCGAACCTGGAAAGACTAAAAGCCAAAAAAACAAGTCAGAAGTAAAAATCAGGTTGCAGAAGTAAAACCCCGCTCACTTGTAGGCAGCCGAACGGTTTTACTTCTTCAATCTGACTTCTAACTTCTGATTTATTCTAGCTCTTCGCCGGCTTCCCAAACCTCTCCACCATGGCGAACATCGACCGCACCGAATCCATGTCCTTCGCCTGCACCTTGCTCGCCGAAACCTTGCGTCCCGCCACCTTTTGCAGCTCCAGAAAAACCTCAATCAGCGCAAACGAGTCGATCAGCCCCGACGAAACCAGCGCCGTATCCTCATTGATCGCCGCGCCTTTGCCCTTCATCACTTTTTCAGCAATATAAGTCATGAGCTGCTTCATCTGCTCGCTCGTATCCGCTACCTGTTCAACACCCATAATTCGATTGACTCACTTCCCCAACACTCCCATTGTTCGACCCGCGTCCCTGCTCCGTCAAGCGGTCAAGCGATCAAACGCATTACGTCCGCGTACCGTCTTCAACCACAGACTCAAAAGAATCCGGCGTTTTGAAGATTCAAGGTTTTCCCTGCGCCTCAGTGTCTCTGAGGTGAAAACCCCTACTCCGGTTTCGCGTGCGACGCCAAAAACTGCCAGCGCACCGTGTCCGACGAATTGGTCCACGCATGTCCCAATCCTTCTTCCCAAATAAACTGCACTTCAGTCCCGCTCGCGCATCCCGTTGCATCGTTCCCCGTCGTGCCGGCATTAGGTGCGTCGTTCTTGCACAGCGGCTGCGTGTTCGCGAAAGCTGTGCAGGCATTGTTGGTCGTCCAGTAGTTGAACGAGTCATCCACCGTCGCCAGATAAAACTTCACTCCTGAATATCCCGTCGTCCCATGATTGCAGGGCGGAATCTCGGTATCCGCGGTTCCATGCCATTCCTGAACCGAAATCGGTTCCAGCGGAAGCCCCGGCATGGTAATCGGAGGCGGAGCCAGTTGCCCAACAATCGTTCCCGATCCGATCACCACCGCTGCCACCAGATCCGAAAGCTCCACCGCCACCCGGTGCGCCATCTGCGCGCCCGACGAAAATCCGGCCACATAAATCTGGTTCTGGTTCACGTTGTACTGCGACGTCAAGTTCGTGATCAGCTGCCGCAGGAATCCCGCATCATCCGGGCATCCCGTCGCTGGCGGTTCCGTACACGTCCCGCCCTCGCCCGCTTGAAACGCCGCATCCATCGAATACGCATTCCAGTTCCACTGCCCCGACTTCGTGTTGTACGTCGAAGCCGGCTTCACCAGGATGAACCCATTCGCGTCCGCCACGCTCTGCCATCCCCAATTGAGCGAAATCACCTCCTGCGGGTTCGTCGTCGACTGCGTCCCGTGCAACATCAGCAGCATCGGCGGGTTCGCCCCCATCGTCGCCGGCAGGTAAACTTCGTAATAGCGCGTCACGCCGTCAAACGTCATGGTCGTATCGATAAACTGTCCAACTCCCACAGTCTCGTTCACCACATTCGATGTGCTGGCCGCATAGGTTTTGCTTCCGTTGTAGACTCCCGTCACCGAATCCGTGCCCACCCCGAGCTTCGTGGTTTTATACGTCGCAACCCCGCCCGCGGAGACCGTTGCGCTCCCCAGCTTCGCGCCGCCATTGTAGAAAGCCACATTGCCGGTGATCGCAGTGCCGCCAACCTGCCCACTCACGGTCGCGGTAAACGTCACCGTCGACCCCGCCGCTGCCGGATTCTGCGACGAAGCCAGCGTCGTCGATGTCGGAGCCATATCCACGACCTGCGCCACCGCCCTTGACTTGCACGCTTCAAACGTCGAGTCGCCCGGATACTCCGCCTTCACGTTGTCCGTTCCACCCGTCAAGCTCGACGTCATAAATGCCGCCGACCCACCGCTCAACGGAGCCGTCCCAATCGTGGTCGTTCCCTGCACGAAACTGACAATTTCACCGTCGGGAGGCGAACCGACCTTGGAGGTAACCGTCGCCGTGAAGGTTACCGATTGGCCATAAGTCGATGGGTTAAACGACGACGAAATCGTAGCCGTCGTCTCCGTCTGCGCGCTGCACCAGCTCGCCGCGACGCTCATTAAAATCACTAGACCTGCAATCTTTTTCATCCTGGCCATTTCCTTACCCCGCCAAACCAGCTTCCAATGTCCCCAAGTCAAGCTCATACCTCGCCCTTATCCAGAGATTTATCTATAACTTGTAGAGATCGAATGCGATCTCGCCCCATTCCCACGGTTTCAATACGTATGTACAAAGCAAATCCATCGCCAACTCGCGCGGTGAAATTCCGCCCGCTGCGCAAGGTAATGGCCCAAAAGATCTCGTCAGGGAAAAAAGTAGTGCGCCGTTGAGGCGCACCGCCGGAAGACGCGCTGCCAATAAGTGCATTCGAGTTCATCGATCAGCCTGGGTTAAAAACAAGGTAAAAAAATTTCCGGGAAGGTCTGGCGCCCACACGTCCGCCAGAGTCAAGGCTTACCAGGAGCTTCCTACGAGCATAGCGAGACCGCCATGTTTGTCAATCCCCCAAAGCGGTAGCGCATGGCGGCAGTCTGAATTTTCTTTGATCGGTGGGTGCGTAGCGTCGGAACTGCGCCCATCAAACCGGGCGCAAAGAGCTTAAGAGCAGCGTCAAGTGATCAGCCCCGCAGGGGCGTGTGGCAGTAGCCCGACGCTTCAGCGCCGGGGAAGATGGCACCACCGAGGCAGAGTCCCGGAGGGACGACTGAACTTAACAATGCATCCTCAATCGTTATCCGGCGGCCTCGGCTTCCCCTTCCGGTTGATGAAATATTCCTCGTCCTCGGGCGCCGGAATCGGCGTGAACGTCAGCGGCGTCTGCGTGAAATCAAAAAAGTCCGACAAGTCCCCCAGCGCATACGTATCCGCATACCCCACCGCCGGATTAATCTCCGGTAGCGAAAACATCTCTTCAATGAACTTCAGGATGCTTCCGAAATCGTTGTACTGGTGCGAAACATACGCCGGTTTCGCATACGGAGAAATCACCACGATCGGCACCCGGAATCCATACTCATACGAATTCTGATACGGCCCCGAGTTCCGTATCGGCGGCGGCACGTGGTCGTACCATCCGCCCCAATCGTCCCACGTCAGAATGATCGCCGTGTCATCCCAGTACTGTTCGCCGGTCCCAGGGCAGGCGGCGTTCGTGCCGATCTGGTTCACGATCGCAGTCACCCAAGCCGGTCCCGTCCCGTCGTTATCATAGGCGTGATCGGAAGCGGCCCCATCCGGAATGATCCACGTAACCGTCGGAAGCTGGCAATTCTGAATATCGGTGACAACCTGCGCCCCCGTTCCCTCGATCACCACATGCTCGTTCCATTCCGTTCCATTGCAGTAAAGCTGGTCTTCTGGTCCCGCCGGTTCGCAAATGTGCTGGATGCCATCCGGCGCATCCCAGATATATCCATCTTCAGCTGCATAATATTTCCAGCTCAAACCATTGGCATCGAGGATATCCGTGAGAGTGGGGTGGTCCATGCACTCCTGCCCATTTAATACGATCAGATTCTTGTTCGGAAACGGCTGGCTGGTATCGATCAAATTGACCTGCGCGCTCGGCGGCGCCAGGCACCCCGATCCCTCGGAGCTGTCGCTGCGATTATCATTCGAGGGATTGCCGGCCAGATAGTAAGTGCTCGTCGTTCCCGGAAAGCAGTTTCCTCCCGGCACGCAAACCGCTGACGTTCCCGACAGGATGTACTGGTGCGCGGGCATGCTTGGCCCTTCATTTGTCTGAAACATCCGGTCGCCGAATGAATACGTCTCCGCCATCGTGAAATAAGGCTGGATGCTGTAACTCGGATTCGTGCCGGTTAAGGCTATATAAGCGAACTGCGGGTTCGCTGGGCAATTGGCCGCCGGGGCGCACACAACTTCGTCCGCGCCATCCATCACGCATTCGGTCCCATCCCAGTCGCACTCGTCCGTGAACGCATCGTGGCCATGGTTCATGTCGTAGTCGGTGGCCAGCGAAACCGGTTGCAGCGTGATCGTCTTCCCGCTCGAATCCTTTCCGCTGGTGGCGATGTCCGCGCACGCCCCTGGGCACGGCGTCCGGTTCATCAGCACCGGATCGTGAAACAGATTATCGGGCGTCCGGTTTTCCTGGAAAATAATCACCACATGCTGAATCTGGCCGCCGTTCGACGACCCAATCTTCGTCTGGATCGATCCGCTGCCGCCGCTCGGACCGCCCCCAGCCACCGTCACCTGATCGGTCTCTGTCCCTGACGCGCCCGTCGCCACGTGCACCGTCAGGGTTATCACCGGGTAGCTCGCTCCCGGTGACAGCGCATTCTGGTTGTTGCAGGTAACCGTGCTTCCGAGGTTGCAGTTCCACCCGGTCCCGCTCGCGCTCGATGCTGTAAAAACACTCGGCAATGAGTCTGACACCGTGACCGTCCCGCTCGTCGCGCCAGTACTGCCGTTGGTCGCGGTAATCGAGTATTGCCCGGTCCCGCCCGGCGCAAATTGGCCAAGCTGCGTTAGCGCCACACTCCAGGGTCCGGAACTCGTCACGCTCGTCCCGCTCACCCCGCCGCAACCACTCAGAATCCCCACCACCACCATCAGACCGCAGGTCCCACACAGGACCGCAAACCTACCCGTCGACCGCATAGCGCCAATTCTCCGATTTAGACCTCGCATACCAGCGGGTGCTACAACCTGAATTCGTTCAAAAATTAGTTTTTTGGAAACGCGTTTACTCTGCCAGAGGTCAGCAAGATCCTCCACATGAACCGCGCCGACGAAGGCCGCAACTAGCCAGGGGCAGTCTGAGAAGCCTACCGCTAAACCGGATATCGCACGCTCAACTGGGAGATTCTACTTACAGGATACCCATAAGATGCAAATCGGCCCAGCGATGTGGCCTTGTTTGTTCCGTGCAGAACAGTCCATTTTCCCGGCGTGAACCACCCACAGCCCAGAAACTCGGAGGCGCGAAACAAAACGCCTTGACTTAGCAGAGCCGAGAGCTCGACGATAGTTAGAGCCACTGGCGCAGCAATGCCGATCTTTCAAGTTAACAACGAGGTCCGGGAGGGCTGTTTCGAAACCTCGGGCAGTCACCCTTGGTGATGAACGGAGCGTGGTAACCATTTATTCCTCAATACTTTACATATAAGTTGTTAGTTGTGAATACTTTACAAGCGCACTCAAGAGAAAACAGCCATCCAGGAGAGCTAAAGCAAATTGATTCAATACTTTACCTATAACTGCTGGTAATTCAATACTTTGGAGGGAATTTTTCTCTAAAGCTATGATTCTAATAAGCCGCTGCAAGGGGGGTAGGGCGGTACGGTCGAA
This sequence comes from Terriglobales bacterium, assembly GCA_049589215.1. Classification (GTDB taxonomy): domain Bacteria; phylum Acidobacteriota; class Terriglobia; order Terriglobales; family Acidobacteriaceae; genus Acidiflorens. The sequence continues at coordinate 9,132 of JBAWAI010000198.1, forward strand.
GCCAGCTAGTTAGCGACCTCTGCGCAGCCCAATCAGCTAACCCCAACCCAAGGCGGGCCGCTCTAAACGTCTTCCTGGTACGCCCCAACCGGAGTGTTCAAACCGCTTGCGAGAGCCGCGGTCTTCTCTTGGGGAGATAGCTCGCCTACCTTAAAGGCGCGCTTGCTTTTGAAAACCCAGAGCACGCCCAATCCATAGACGACTCCCGCAATCGCCATCTGCACGGCCAGTTGCGGATAGTTATGCGGATGGAACCAGCGCCGCATCAGGAGCAACGCGACAACCAGCGGCACCGTAATGAGCAACGGCAACGTGTAAGCCTCGCGCAGATAGGTTCGCATGCGAATGCCCAGCTGGCGGCAAAGATGCCAGGGCATGAACAGAGTCATGGTGCAGGCCAGCGGAATGGCTGTGCCAAGTGCGTCGCCGTAGATGCCAAAAAAAGGTCCGCGCCCCGCGCGCTGGAAGTAATGCACCAGCACAATGCTGAGAACCAGGTTGACGACGCCTTCTGAAAGCGTGACATAGGCCCAGGTGCGGTGTTTGCTGATTCCAAACAGCACGCGGCCCGACGCCGCCTGGCACCACATCAGGTTGGCCGAGAGGATCAGGATGACCAGAATCGGGTAGCTCGTTGCGACATATTTTTTGCCCACCCACACTTCGATCACCGACTGCCCGAGAACAAGCAGAACAGCGGTAATTGGCAGAGCCGTGAAAGCGCAAAAGCGGTTGCCGGCAACAAAGACTTTTCGCAGGCGATCCATATTTCCGGTCGCCTCGGACTGGCTCGCAATGGGCAGAAAATTCTGCGCCAGCGCCATCACCACCTGCTGCCCGTAACTGACAATCCGCGCGCCGATGCTGAAATAAGTAACGGCCGCGGCCGAGATCATGGTCGCGATCACCACGTTGTCGCTTTTGAACTTGAGCTGCGTCGCGACCATGATGATGAGCGTCGTGCTGCTGTAGTTGATGATGGTTCGCAGCGTGCCGCGATCGAGATACTTGAACCCGAAAGGCACCGGATGAATCCGGTAAGCGACGATCGCGCGCAGCATCGAAATGGCCAGCGGCGCGCCAACCGTGATGGCAGCAATGGTCAGCAGCCCGCGTCCCCTGTGAATCGCATACAGGATCAGCACAAGGCGAGCGGCATCGCCTCCAATGTTCGCCCAGTTGTTGACGTAGAAGCGCTGCAACCCATCGAGGAATCCGCCAACCACGCCCAGCGGAAATCCGATGCCGACCGAAAGGCCGACAATGACCAGCAGCCAGCGCGCATCGGAATGGAGTTCCGGAGGAATTTTGAATATGTGATCGACGTAAAACGAAAGAAACGCAGTCACCAGCAAACTCAGCGCGCCGATGCAGCTGTAAGTGAAGAGCGCAGTGTTAACCAGCTTCGCAAGCTCTTCTTTGTCGTCGGTCGCGGTGAATTTCGACACATAGCGAACCACCGAAGACCGGATGCCGAGATCGAAAAGTCCGTAATAGCCAGTGATCGAGAAGATAAGAACCCAGATGCCGAATTCGGTATCGCCCAGCCAGTGCAGGATGATCGGCGAAAGGAGCAACCCGACAAGAACGTCGCAACCCAGCGAGAACCAGGTAGAGCCAACGTTTTTGATGATCTGGCGCTTGTCGATGATCGTCATTGGTTATCGCCGCATTCGGCGCTGAGTTCGCATTGAGTTTTTTTTGCCGTGTATGTTTTGCTGAATCTATTTTGCTGAGGTGTTTGGTTT
>JBAWAI010000199.1:0-7247 GCA_049589215.1 Terriglobales bacterium
GGCCATCGATTCAAAGTTAGAGAATTGAGAGTTAGAGACTGGGATAAATGCAGAGCACAAACGACGGGTTGATGCGGGCCTCGCCCCACCTCATGCTGCGAGACAACTCCACGCAGTCTCTTTCAGGGCGTGCCTGAGCTGCGGCCCAGCTTGGGCGTCAGTTTCTTGACGATGAATTCCTGAAAGAGATTGGAAATGGCCGTAGCGCCGATTCCGATGCCCGCATTTTCAACCGTCAATGCCGCGCCGTTCCGGTCCTGCTTCGGATAATAAAGATTCGAAATACCGCCCGCCGCCAGGCTGCCGAGTATGTTCGAGTAATTTGGCTGCCAGCGGCCGTTGTCGCCTTTGCAGATAACCGAGTTCGCGATCGCATAAAGCGCGCGTGCCGTCATGCTTCCGGTTCCTTTGTAGAAGTAGCGCGGGTCTTGCTTCAGAATCGCCGGCAGGATCGCGCCCCCTATTACGGTACCGGTGGCGGCATCGCCATAATTGGCGGCGAAACGTTTTGCGTAACCTTGCGCGCCCTGCCCGTATTCGGCAAAGTGATTTTGCGCCTGCTCGACTCCCGCCGTGCCCGCCACCACCACGAAGGTAAACGGGTCGATCATCGTCCGAAATGCGAGCTGGAACTTCTGCCTCGCGTCGAGCGGCGCGGCATTTGGAACGTAGGTGACATAAAAATTCGGGATCACGCCCAGCACACGCTGTTTCTCTTCAACTCTGATTTCTTCCTCAGCGATTTCGATTGTGTTGACGCCGACCTGCACTTCGGTCCGCGTCTCCGCCACCTTAATGGCGATTTGCGTCAGCGCGTCAACTTCACCAGCATTCAGAGTTCCCGAAAATGTTTGCGGCTCGAAGCCGGCCGCGCTAATTGCGAGGTGAAAAGTTCCCGGCTCAACCTTCGAAAAGAAGAATTGTCCGTCCACGCCGGAGACGGCCTGCTGTGCCTGAATTTGACCGTCGCCCGTGAGGCTGACTCCGGCGCCAGCCACGACCGCTCCGCTTTGATCGACGATCGTGCCGCTGATGCTCCCGGGCGAGGCCGGAGCGGCATTGCCTGAGATGGAGCCCCGGGTTTTGCTGCCTTGCGCGTCTGGCCCGCCTGCCGAATCGCTCTGCGCAACAACGAACGGCGCGCTTCCGAGAATCGCGAGAGCGAGAATGATCAGTGCTGGCTTCAACTGAACTACCATCAATGGATTGAACTTTATCCCCTGCTGAGCTCCCGTCCAAGGCACAAAGGTCACGTGCCGCGAGCGGTCTGTGAGCCCTGATTCGGGGGGTGGCCCAAGATCGCGGAAGATGTCTTCCACCGCTTTCAATTTCCACTTTGAAGTTTGATGCTACTGTACCAGCCCTTCGAAGGAAATTGTGTGAAGGGGTTGGCAGTTAGGCACTGACAACTGAGAACCGGGAACTGAGAACTGAAGGCTTGGGCTGATTCCCGACACCAGAGACGTGAACCCTAAGCGGCCACCCGCTCTGCATTATCATGAAAGGCTCATGCCTGCCGCGCCGACCATCACCGTTCGACCCGCACGTTCCGTGAATGGAATCGTCCGCATTCCGGGCGACAAGTCGATCTCGCACCGCTATGCCATGCTCGCCGCCGTCGCTCGCGGCGCCAGCCGCTTTCATAATTTTTCCGCCGCGCGCGATTGCGCCAGCACGCTCGGCTGCGTCGCCGGCCTCGGTGCCAAGCAACGACTCACCGAAGACGGCACCATCGAAGTAACCGGCCTCGGTCTCATGCCAAATGTTCCCGCGCTCCGAGCGCCCGCAGCCCCCCTCGACTGCGGCAACTCCGGTTCGACGATGCGCATGCTCAGCGGTATTCTCGCCGGCCAGCCGTTTACCAGCGAACTATTCGGCGACGAGTCGCTCTCGCGCCGGCCCATGGCTCGCATCATCAAGCCCCTGTCGGAGATGGGCGCAAAAATTTCTTCGCTCGACGCCGGACACCCTCCGCTCAAAATTCATGGCGGCCAGCTAAAAGCGATCCGTTACAAGCCCGATGTCGCCAGTGCCCAGGTGAAATCGTGTGTGCTGTTTGCGGGGTTGTTCGCCGAAGGAGAAACGGTAGTCGACGAGCCCATCCGCACCCGCGACCACGGTGAACTTGCCCTTCGCGCGTTTGGCGCCGAGGTCGATCATCACGGCAATGTGGCTCGTATTCGCGGAGGCCATCAACTCTCCGCCATCGAAGCCCATGTTCCCGGCGATCTCTCGAGTGCTGCGTTTTTTCTCTGCGCCGCCGCTCTCTTTCCGGGTTCGCAGCTCTCGCTACCCGGCATTCTCATGAATCCGACCCGCGCCCGTCTGCTCGATATTCTGATTCAGATGGGATTGAAGATCACCATCGCTCAGGTCGAGCAGCAGCACGGCGAACTGGCCGGCAGCATTGAAGCGCGAGGCGCAACCTGGAAGGGCGGCATGATCGCGGGAGCCGACACCGCTGCGCTCATCGACGAGATTCCCGTCCTCGCCGCCATCGCCCCCTACTCCGAAAATGGCCTCGAGGTGCGCGACGCCAAAGAGCTGCGCGTAAAGGAATCCGATCGCATCGCTGCCGTAGCCACCAATCTGCGCCACATGGGCGCGGAGGTAGACGAGCGTCCTGATGGCCTGCGGATTTCCGGCCGGCAAAAACTCCACGGCGCCGAGGTTGATTCCTTTGGCGATCACCGCATCGCCATGGCCTTCGCCATTGCCGCCCTTCGCGCCGACGGCGAGACCTTGATCCACGGCTCCGATGCCGCCGGCGTTTCGTATCCGACATTCTTCGACGATCTCCGCTCCATCGCCAGCAACTAAACTCGTTTCGAACCCCGAGGTTCGTTTTGACCCCGACCGCAGCCCTCTATCCATACTCCGCGGGAGAGTGAAGCCAAACTCTCTTCGTAACATCTATACTTTCTATTCATCCGCCAGCTTCGCCCAGGAAAAACCATGTCCACATGGCCCGCACCCAGCCTTCTCGATCCGCAAACGCAAATCTTTCCGACCCTTACCGCGGCGCAGATTCACCGCATCTGTCCCATCGGCAAGCGTCGCAAAGTCGCGGCCGGTGAAGTTCTCTTTGAACCGAACGACACCAACACTCCATTCTTTGTTCTGCTCTCGGGCGCCATGGAGATCGTCCAGCCCGGCCTCAATGGAGAACGCAGCATTGTCGCGCACACTGCCGGCGAATTTACGGGCGAAATGTCCATGATCACGGGCGCGCGTTCCCTGGTGCGCGGCCGCATCACCGATGCCGGAGAAGTTCTCGAAGTCGCTCCTGATGGCTTGCGATCTCTGGTCGCCAAAGATGCCGAACTCGGCGAGATCTTCATGCGCGCTTTCATCCTTCGCCGTCTTTCCCTTATCCGCGGGGGTTTTGGCCTCGCGGTCCTGCTCGGTTCGCGCCACTCCGCGGGCACGCTGCGCCTGCGCGAGTTTCTCGGCCGCAATGCCTACCCTTACACCTACATCGATCTCGACACGGACAAGGACTCGCAAACGATTCTTGATCGCTTCGACGTAAAGCTCTCTGAGGTTCCTGTCGTCATCTGCAACGCCGGCACAGTCCTGCGCAATCCCACCGTCCAGAGGCTCGCTGATTGCCTCGGCTTCAACGTCAGCATCGATGGCTCGCAGGTGCGCGATGTCATCATCGTCGGTGCCGGTCCCTCGGGCCTCGCAGCCGCCGTTTATGCGGCTTCGGAAGGTCTCGACGCACTCGTTATTGAAGCCGAATCTCCCGGCGGTCAGGCTGGTTCAAGCTCAAAGATCGAAAATTACCTGGGCTTTCCCACCGGAGTCTCTGGCATGGAACTCGCCAATCGCGCCCTCGCGCAAGCGCAAAAATTCGGCGCGAAGATGATGGTGGGCCACGGCGTCGTTCGCCTCGACTGCTCGAAACGCCCCTATGAGATCGTGCTCGACAACAGCGACCGGCTCGCCGCACGCTCCGTCATCATTTCTACGGGCGCGCAGTACAACAAGCCGCAGATTGCCAACCTCAAGGAGTTCGAGGGCCGCGGCATTTATTACGGCGCAACATACATCGAAGCCCAGCTCTGCGTTGGCGAAGACGTCGCCGTAGTCGGCGGCGCCAACTCTGCCGGACAAGCTGCCGTCTATCTCGCTCAGACCGCGCGCAAAGTCCACATGCTGGTGCGCCGCGATGGTCTCGCGGAAACGATGTCCCGCTATTTGATTCAGCGCATCACCGAAAATCCCAATATCGAGTTGCACCCCAATACTGAAATCGTCTCCATGGAGGGCGACGGCAACGGTCAACTCCGCTGCGTAAGCTGGCGGAACAAAAAAACCGGCGAAGTTTCTGTCCACGATGTCTGCCACGTCTTTCTCATGACGGGAGCATCGCCACGCACCGAGTGGCTGCAAGGCTGCGTAGCCCTCGACGAGAAGGGCTTCATCCTTACGGGTCGCGACATTCCCCAAAGCGACTCGGCCGAGCCCAAGGTCTCGCCGGACGATGCCGGGTTGCCAGTCGCCGCGCCGCATCAAGCCGGCTCGCATCACGCCTGGACTCTATCCCGCCCGCCCCAGATGTTTGAGACCAGTCTGCCTTCTGTGTTCGCAGTTGGCGACGTCCGGGCCGGCAACGTCAAGCGTGTAGCCTCCGCCGTCGGTGAAGGGGCGATTGCGATTTACATGGTCCACAAGGTACTGGCTGAGCACTAGACGCCCGCCGGTGAATTGCGCTCCCTCAAAACTGGAACTTCCCGCACCCTTCCATGATTTTTCCTTGAACGCTGAAAATTCCTCTTGACAATAAGACAACTCTTATATAAGGTAATGCCTATGCATGACCTTGATGCCGCTTTCTCTGCCCTGGCTGACCCGACGCGTCGAGCGATCCTCGCGCGTCTTGCCAAGGGAGAGGCAACCGTCAATGAATTGGTCGCACCGTTTGAGATGACGCAGCCCGCAATTTCCCAGCATCTGAAAGTGCTCGAAGATGCGGGCCTGATCGTTCGCCGAGTCGAGGGCACCAGACGTCCTCGCAGTCTCGCAAAAGCGGGGATTGATGCGATGGACCAATGGCTCGCCATGCTGCGTAAGGCCCTGGAGAGAAACTACGACCGGCTGGACGAGGTTCTCGACGGAATGGAAAAACACAAGAAAGGGGAAAAACGATGAGCACGACGAAAACGATGAGCACGATGCGAACGACAAGCAAGATGACGTTGAAGACCGAGGGAGACACTCACGTAATAGTGACAAGGCGTTTCGATGCGCCGCCGGAGGCCGTGTACCGCGCCCACACGGATCCAAAATTAATTCAGAAATGGCTGCTTGGCCCGGAGGGATGGACCATGCCGGTATGCATCAATGAGGCGAAGCCGGGCGGCAAGTTCCGGTACGAGTGGACACACCCCAAAAAGGGCGGATTTCATATTACTGGCGAGTTGCTCGAACTTGAGCCTTACAGCCGGATCGTCCACATCGAGCGGATGTATCTGCCGGATCCGACGCCGGACAACCACGTCGAAACCAGATTCGATGCTGACGGCAATGGGACTTTGATGACGATGCGAATGACGCTGCCCGATGAAAAGACGCGTGCAGCCATGCTGTCGACCGGTATGGAGCACGGAATGGAAGCGAGCTATGTGCGGCTGGAAGAAATGATCTAGGTCGGTCCAGGTTGCCCGGACCGTATTCCGGGCAACTTGGGCGTACAAGAGGACGAACTCACCATGACCAAAAACGGCTTCAAAACGGTTGACGAATATATTGCCGCGCAACCCGAGGCTGCGCAGGGCGTGCTCGCTACCGTGCGAAGTGCGATCCGCAAAGCCCTGCCGAAAGCGGAGGAGGTGATCTCGTACAAAATCCCCGCCTACAAACTCAAAGGTGCGGCAGTGCTGTATTTTGCCGGCTGGAAGCAGCACTACTCTCTCTATCCCGCTGGTCATCAATTGGTGGCGGCCTTCAAAGGCGAGCTGACACCCTACAAGATCAGCAAAGGCACAATTCGGTTTCCTCTCGATGAGCCAGTTCCATTCAAACTGATCGAGCGCATCGCGAAGCTCCGAGCGACTGAGATTGCCAAGCGCGATCAAAAAAAAGCACGCAGCTCATAAGTGCAACCATCAGTGCCAAGCCGCCACCATTCCCATTTGCGCCACGTTCACGTAGACTGCCGCTAAGCATTTCCGAGTCGAGGCGTGCGTGAATGTCCCGCTGTAACTCTTGTGGCACCCAAGTTCCGCCGCTCGCACGCTTCTGTTCGTCGTGCGGCAAAACTGTGTCGACCGATGACCTCTCGACGCAATTGAGCGATGCGCCCGCTCTGAGCCCCGATCAGGCCTCTACGTTGATTTCCTCGGAGCTGCCCAACACACCACGCTCGCCTCGTCCCGCGGCCAAATCCAGCTTACCGAGTTCGTCCTCGAATGCCCTGCTCAACTACGGGAGATTTCTGCCCGGCTCATTGCTCGCCGACCGTTATCGCGTCGTCGCGCTCCTCGGTCGAGGTGGAATGGGCGAAGTCTATCGTGCCGACGATCTCACACTCGGCCAAGCCGTCGCGCTCAAGTTCCTCCCAGAAGAAGCTGCCAGCGATCCTGCTTTGCTTGACCGCTTCCGCGCCGAAGTCCGCATCGCCCGCAAGGTTTCCCATCCCAACGTCTGCCGCGTCTACGACGTCGGCGAAGTCGACGGCCAAACCTACTTCACCATGGAGTACGTCGACGGAGAAGACCTCGGCTCCCTACTGCGCCGTATCGGACGCCTGCCGAACGACAAGGCGCTCGACATCTCTCGCCAACTCTGCGCCGGGCTCGCCGCCGCGCACGCGAAGGGCGTTCTGCATCGCGACCTCAAGCCTGCCAATATCATGCTCGATGGCCGCGGTCAGGCCGTCATCACAGACTTCGGCCTCGCCTCTCTCGCCGATCAGGCGAAGGGCGCTGAGATCCGCAGCGGAACTCCTGCTTACATGGCGCCCGAGCAACTCTCCAGCAAAGAGGTCACGGAGAAGAGCGACATCTATGCGCTGGGACTCGTTCTCTACGAACTCTTCACCGGCAAGCGCGCCTTCAGCGCTGACAATCTTGCCGACCTCGTCCGCTCACGCTCGGCGGGTGACATCAGCCGCCCCTCGTCGTTCGTCAAGGATCTCGACCCGCTCGTCGAGCGTGTCATCCTGCGTTGCCTCGAACCAGAGCCCGCGAATCGTCCGGCCAACGCGCTCTCCGTCGCTGCCGCTCTGCCCGGAGGCGATC
>JBAWAI010000200.1:0-3183 GCA_049589215.1 Terriglobales bacterium
CTCTACAAACGAGCAAACTCGCGTGAAACTGATCGTCGGTTTGGGCAATCCTGGAATCGAGTACCAGTTCACACCGCACAATCTCGGATTTCTGACGATTGATCGAATCGCCGGCGATCACGGGGTAGAGGTCAGAAATCGGCAGTCCCGGGCGCTGACAGCTCGGACCGAGATCGCCGGTCAGCCGGTGATTCTGGCGAAGCCGGAAACCTACATGAATTTGAGTGGGCTTTCGGTGCGAGAGTTAGTGGCGGAACATCAGGTCGAGGTGAAGACGGACCTGATTGTGATTTACGACGAACTGGACTTGCCGTTCGGGGCGATACGGATCCGGCAGCGGGGAAGTTCGGCAGGGCACAATGGAATGGAATCGATTCTGGGCGCGCTCGGAACCGATGAGTTTTTGCGGATACGGCTGGGAATTGCTCCGGACCGCAAGGTTGGCGACGGCGCGAAGTATGTGCTGACGCCATTTCGCAAGGCGCAGGACAAAGTTGTAGATGAGCTGCTCGATGCGGTAGCGCAGGCGGTAGAAGTGATTTTGAAGGATGGTCCGGCCGCCGCGATGAATAAGTTCAATCGCAAGAATGAGCCGGAAGAGGAAACGTGAGTTAGTGGTCGTTATTCGGTAGCCGCATGTCGTTGGTCGTCGGTCGTTCGCAAACGACTTATTGCCGATCGCCAGTGACTTCCAACCGACGACCGGCGACTGTTTTAGAGATCTTGGAGAAAAAGCATGAATCGCAGCTATGAAGTGATGTTTATCGTCCGGCCGGATATGGCGGAAGAGGATTTGAATAAGTTGATTTCGACGCTGGAGTCTTCCGTGACATCGGCGGGTGGGACGGCGAAGAGCGAAGTTTGGGGCAAGCGCCGGCTCGCATACAAGGTCGCAAAGTTTAACGACGGCATTTTTGTGCTCATGCTGATCGAGGGCGCGGGTGCAACTGTGCACGAAGTGGAACGACGCTTGCGCGTGACCGAGCAGGTGATCAAGTTCCTCAGCGTGCGCACGGATGAAGAGTTGAAGCGGCTCGACAAGGTGAAGAAGCTGCGGGACGCGAAGAAGAAAGTGAGCGCGATGCCGGCGGCTCCTGCGCCGGTTACTCCGGAAGCGAGCGCTGAGCCAACGGCGGCGCCGACAACGGCGTAGGTGCGGACACGGGGCTCCCGATTGAGGGATCGGAGTCTCGCTTCGGCGATAAGGAAATTGTTGGGAATGTCGCCCGGTTAGGGGGCGGCGAAATTTCGATAGGAATTAAGGAGCACTATGGCAGACGAAACGAGAGCGGCAGGCGCGCCGGAAGGCGGGAGCAGCAGCAGTGGTGGCCACAGCAGCGGCGGCGGAAGTAGACCGGAAGGGCGGTCTGGCGGCGGAGATCGCGGCGGGCCTCGGGGTCCACGGCCGGGCGGCGGACCGGGTGGTTCGCGCGAAGGCGGACGGAAATATTTTCGGCGCAAGAAAGTTTGCAAGTTTTGCGTGGAGAAGATTGAAGCCGTCAATTACAAGGATGTGCGGCTGCTGGTGCAGTTTGTCGCCGAGAGCGGGAAGATTACGCCGCGTCGCTTGACGGGCGTATGCACACCGCATCAACGTCGGCTGTCGAGGGCGATCAAGCAGGCGCGGAATATCGCATTGCTGCCTTTCGCCGGACGGGCGCAGTAATTCAAGACCATCGTTGGTCGATGGTCGGCGGTCGTTTGCGAGCTGAGCTGGGCGGCGATTGACGCGGACTTTGCTGACGACTGGCGACGAACGACATATAAGGAGTTATCCAAATGGAAGTCATTCTAAAAGAAGATGTGGCGAAGCTGGGCAGTCGCGGCGAGGTGGTCAAAGTCGCGGAAGGATATGGGCGAAATTTTCTCTTGCCCCGGAAACTTGCGATCGAGGCCACGGTCGCCAACAAAACTGTGATCGAGCAGATGAAGGCCGCGTCCGTGCGGCGCTCGGCTAAGGAAAAGACGGAGGCCGAGTCGTTGTCGAAACAGTTTGACGGGCTGGAAGTATCGTTCACGCGCAAGTCGGGCGAGAACGATCAGCTGTTCGGGTCGGTCACGGCGAGCGATATTGCCGAGGCGCTGGAGAAGAAGGGCTTCCACATCGATCGTCGGAAAATTCAGCTGCATGAGTCGCTGAAGACGGTGGGCGAGTTTACGATCGCGATCAAGCTGCACAAGGACGTGACTACGCATTTGAAGGTTGTCATCGCGAAAGAAGCGACGGAAGAGTAAAGTTCTTCTGAAATTTCTTGGGTGGTGGCGGGCTTGGCCCTGCCACCGCTAGAACCACATTGTCTTCTGATTAGTTATTCTGCTGTCGATTCTGCTCCGAAAAAAGCTTCTACTTTCCTCAGGTCTGTCGTCTTCGTGTAATTCGGCAAGCTCTCCACAAATACCCGCCCGTAGGATTTCTTCACAATACGATTGTCGAGCAGCGCCAGCAGGCCGCGGTCGTGGAGCGAGCGAATGAGGCGTCCAAAGCCTTGTTTGAGGGTGATGACTGCGCTTGGAACCTGGTAGTCGCTGAAGGCGTTGCCTCCGGCGCTGTCGATTGCTTTCACGCGCGCAGCTACGATTGGATCGCTCGGCACGGCGAAGGGCAGGCGGTCGATGATCACGCAGCTGAGTTGCTCGCCTTGCACGTCGACGCCTTGCCAGAATGACGACGTGCCGAAGAGGACGGCGTTGGGCGTCAGGCGAAACTCCTCGAGCAGCGCGGATTTCGGCGCGTCTCCCTGCTTGAGCATGGGGAACTCGATGAGGCCGAGGAGTCGGTCGTAGATTTCGTTCATCTGCGCGTAGCTGGTGAAAAGGACGAAGGCGCGGCCGCGGGTGATTTCGAGCAGGCGGCGTATGACGTCGGTTGCCTCGGCGGCGAATTGCGGCGTGCGCGGGTCGGGCAGGTTGGGCGGGACGAAGAGAATGGCCTGGCTCTCGTAGTCGAAGTGCGAAGGGATGACGAGTTCGCGCGCGTGCTCGAGGCCGAGGCGCTGGCGAATGTAGCTGAAGCTGCCTCCGACGGCGAGCGTGGCCGAGGTGAGGACGGCGGTTTCGAGTTTGGACCAGAGGCACTCGCCGAGGATGGCACCGACCTCGATGGGCGTGGCCTGGAGATGGACGTTGGTGCGACCAGCGGTTTTTTCTTCCGGCGATCCGCGCCTGCTTCGCCCAGCCCTTCCG
>JBAWAI010000201.1:0-4499 GCA_049589215.1 Terriglobales bacterium
CGGACCAGTTCTTCCTGAATGTCGCTGCGATCGACGAGCACGGCGGCTTCCTGGAGGATGCGATCTTTGTCGATTTGCGCGCCAAGCATCTCACGCATGCGCGACTGAAGGCGGTCCGCATAGGTGCGCAAGATGGCGTCGCGATGGATTTCGATGCCGCCGGCTGCCTGGCGCAGGCGCTTCATGCGATCGCGCAGTTCGCGCTCGATGCCGCGGCCCTCTTCTTCGCGCATCTGGTTGAGCCGCGCCAGCGCTTCTTCGACCGAGGCCATCACGGCGTCGTCCAGTTCGTCGCCGGAGCGCTCATTGCCGGAATCCATCGCGCCCGGCATGCGCAGCAGCACGTTTAAATCGGGCTCGCCGCCTATGCCGAACTCCTGGGCGGCCGAGCGAAACGCCTGCACGTAACCGGAAATGAGCTGGCGATTGAGGCCAACGCCGTTGGCGTTTGTGTAGTCAAGATTGAGCGTCACCTCGACGTGGCCGCGCACCATTTTCTCTTTGAGCAGGCGGCGCAATTTCATTTCGAGCGCATCGGTCTCGGAGGGAAGACGGAAATGGAGGTCGAGAAAACGATGGTTGACAGACTTGAGCGACAGTACGAAGGCGAGGCGCGGATTGGCCTGGCCTCGTACTTGCGCGTATCCCGTCATGGAGCGAAGGGGCATGTTAAACCAGTTCTCAGCTTTCAGTTCTCAGTGAAGATCAAGAGCGTCCCGTCGATGCGCTGTCCCTACGTGTTCACTACTCTTGGCGCATCAGCTTCGGCGAATTGCAATTCATAGAGACGCCGGTATGTACCGAGCTTCTGAATCAATTCCTCGTGCGCGCCGCTTTCGCTGATGGTGCCGTTTTCAATCACCACGATACGATCCGCGCGGCGCACGGTGGAAAGGCGGTGCGCGATCACAAACACAGTACGCCCACTCATCAAATTTTGCAGTGCCGCCTGCACCAATGCCTCCGATTCGCTATCGAGCGCGGAGGTAGCTTCGTCGAGAATCAGGATGGGGGCGTTCTTGAGAATGGCGCGCGCGATGGCGATGCGCTGGCGCTCGCCGCCCGAAAGGCGCACGCCGCGTTCGCCGATCATAGTGTCGTAGCCGTCGGGCAGCGCGGAGATGAATTCATGCGCGTGGGCGGCGCGCGCGGCATCTTCCACCTGCTTCGCCGAAACGTGCGGCTGACCGTAGGCGATGTTGTTGCGCAGCGAGTCGTTGAAGAGAACGGTTTCCTGGGTGACGATGCCGATCTGCGAACGCAGGGAGGCGAGCGTCACATCGCGGACGTCGCTATCGTCGATCAGAATCCGGCCCCCGGTCACATCGAAGAAGCGCGGGATGAGATGGACGAGCGTGCTTTTGCCCGCGCCGCTTGATCCGACCACGGCGAGAACTTCGCCGGCCTTCACTTCCAGTTCGATGCCGTGAAGAACATTGCGGGAATCGTCATCGTTGCGGTAGGAGAAAGCAACATCGTCGAAGCGGATGGTGCGGGTAAATTTGCCGAGCCGCTTTGCGCCTGCCTTCTCACGCACCTCATCTTCCATGTCCATGAAGCGGAATATTTCGGATGAAGCGCCGGCGGCTTGCTGGAAATTGTTATTGAAGAGCGCGAATTTTCGCACCGGATCGTAGAGCTTGAAGACGGCGATGATGAAGGCGAGGAACGTGCCTTCTTTGAAAATATGGTGGTTGATCTGATTGCGACCCAGGAGCAGGAGGAGCGCGATGGCGACCGAGCCGAGAATATCCATTAAAGGAGAACTGATGGCGAAGGCCGCGACCAGTCGAAGATTAGCGCGAAACAGGCGGCGGGCTGCGGCGCGGAAGCGCTGCATCTCCCAGTGCTCCATGCTGAAGGCTTTGACGATGCGATTGCCGGTGATGGTTTCGTGGAGGATGTTCTGGATCTCGGCCAGCTTGTCCTGGCCGCCACGAGTTGTGGTGCGTACCTGACGGCCGATCCTGCGCGACGAGTACAAGATTATCGGCAAGAACAGAAGCAACACCCAGGCCAGCTTGCCCCCGAGAAGGATGACAACTCCGGCGGTAAATAAAAATGTGAAAAATTGCTGAAGGAATTCGGAGAGCACGGTCGACATGGCGAACTGCACGCGTTCGATGTCATTGATGATGGTTGAAAGCAGCGTGCCGGTCGTGTGCCGGGCGAAAAATGCCGCCGACCGCCGCAGAAACGCGTTGTATAAATCGTCGCGCAGATCGGTGATCATGCCGTAGCCGGCGTAGTTCACGAGGTAAGTTCCGACGTAGTCGAAGATGCCTTTTAATACGGTGGCGGCGACGAGAGCAAATGCCACCGCGGTCCAGGGGTTTTGAAAGTGCGATGGGATGATCTGCTGAAGGTCAAAGGTGCGGTCGGAGTACGGAAGCTTGAACAGTTGAAGATTTTTGCCCTGCGATTGCGGATTGAGCACGCTGTCGAAGATTGGGCCGATGAGCAGAAGGCGAAACGCCTCAAGCAGGCCGACGAAGGCCATGAGAATCACCGAGGCAAGAAATGGCAGCGAATACGGCAGGAGATAACGCAGAACGCGGGCCAGTTGGCGAGGACGGGCCGGTGCTTCCGGAGTTTTTACGCCCGCCAGTGTAGTGGTTGCCATGCGTCTGAGGCTTAATTCTACCGTGTCGGCGCCCGGTCTGCGGAGCAGCTAGGAAGACCAACGTGTTAGCGCGGACTATCCCGATGTGCGACTTTCACTTTGTATCCGGCCTTGCGCAACCGCTTGCCCACGTCTTCGGCGATCATCACGGAGCGATGCTGTCCGCCGGTGCAGCCGAAGCTGATGGTCAGGTAACTTTTGCCTTCATGAATATAGTGGGGCAACAGGTAGACAAGCAGTTCGGAGATGCGGCTGATGAATTCCTTCGTCTGCGGAAACGAGCGGATATATTTGGCGACCCGCGGATGGCGTCCGGTGAGGGAGCGGAACTCAGGCACGAAGTGGGGATTGGGCAGGAAGCGCACGTCGAACATGAGGTCGGCGTCGTCGGGCACGCCATGTTTGAATCCGAAGCTGACGCAGGAGACGAGCATGTTCTGCTGCGTGCCGGAGGCGTGCTGGAAGCGGTCGGTGAGGTGGCCGCGCAATTCGTGCACGTTGAACTTCGAGGTATCGATGACGAGGTCGGCGATGGCCCGGATGGCGCGCAGATGGCGGCGCTCGGTGGTGAGAGACGCGCGCACGCTAGTGCTGGTGCCGAGGGGATGAGGGCGGCGCGTCTCGCTGAAGCGACGGAGCAGCACGGGGTCGGTCGCCTCGAGATAAATGACGCGGGTGGGAATCAGGCGCTTGACCGATTTCAGGATGGCCGGAAGTTTCTCGAGCTGTGAGCCCTCGCGCACGTCGACCACGAGCGCTGTACGCGGGACTTCGACCGATTGCAACGCCAGCTCGGCAAAGCGCGGAATGAGTTCGACCGGCAGATTATCAACGCAGTAGTATCCAAGGTCTTCAAAGGCCTTGAGCGCCGAGGCTTTGCCGGACCCGCTCATGCCGGTGATGATGACGAGTTCGGAGCCGTCGCGATGCTGCTTTACCCGACGTTCGACCGGACGGCGCGGTGGCTTGCCGGCGCGGGTAGCCTTTGCGGCGCGGGCAGGCTTTGCGGCTGCGCGTCGTTTTTCGGACTGGGCGCGTAACGCCATGAGCGGAATCTTAGCATCTCGTGGGCTGGGGAAAGTCTATAAACGCGGTAACACTATTGATTAAGGGACGGCGACCACGGGCAGGGAAATCGGGGCCTCGGCGGCAACTTTCGACATGGAAAGTTTTGTATCCGGAGTTAGAGCTCACCTTCGGCAGCAGGGGCCGCGATCGCAGCCGCATGCGCTTTCGCCGCCGGCGCGGTGGTGATTACGAGGACGCTGATGAGCACGAAGAGCGTGCCGAGAATGGTGCGGGGTCCGAGAGCCTCTCCGCCGAGGAAGTATCCGATGAGAACGGCGACTACCGGGTTGACGTAGGCGTAGGTGCCGACCTTGGTGGGCGACTCGTGATGAAGCAGCCATACATAGGCGGTGAAGGCGACGATGGAGCCCGCGACGATCAGGTAGAGAAGTGCGAACCACGCGCCACGCGATACAGCCGACGGATGGAAGTCCCGAAACTCGCCGAGCGCTGCCGCCGCCAGAGCGAGCAGCACGCCGCCGGCAAACATCTGCGCGCCCGAACTCATGACTTTGGAGGAAGGAAGAGGCAGCTTGCGCGAGATAGCAGATGCAATCGACCAGCTGATGCCGGCGACCAGGAGCGCGATGGCGCCCGCCCGATCGATGGGCGCGCCGCCAACGTTCAGAGAACTGCTGACCAGCACCGCCACTCCCGCGATGCCCACGAGAAGCGCGATCGCGAGGCGAACAGTGAGACGCTGCGTGCGCAGAAAAATAATTTCCGACAAGGCCATAAACAGGGGAATGGTGGCCAGCATGACGGCGGCTACGCCGGATGGAACGCGCTGCTCGGCCCAGAACAAGAG
>JBAWAI010000202.1:0-4045 GCA_049589215.1 Terriglobales bacterium
GATGAGGAAGGGGGAGAATGTTAGGGGGAGGGAACACTGTTGTTAGGGCATTTCCACCACGCGCGTGAGTGACTGCCCGTCGTTGCTGCCGCCGGTGTGCTTATCCTCGGCTCCCAGCAGCCGTGCCGCGATCCGCAAAGCGTCCATCTCTTTTCGGACCTTGATCAGTTCCTGCTCTTTCGCTCGTAAAACGTCGTACGGGTTTTTCATTGGGGAAGGGCCTCACAAAATTTTCAGACGAAACTTATAACGCTGCGTTCGTGGCGCTCACTTCGCAGCGCTACTTCCTGATGCTCACGTCGTCCGTAGATTCAAGATAAGCTAACCTCACGGCTCTGCAAAGTCTCAGAGGTACATCGCAACCGCCCGTTTCCCGCACCCAAAGCCCCGTCTAACCGGCCCTGCCCATTATCTAAGTAGTTAATGGACCAAAAGAAGAAATCAAAAAGAGCAAGACGCGGGCAACGGATCCCTCAGCCTCCGATCCAAATCCTGAGACCTGAGACCTGAGACCTGATAACTGGCCTGCCCTCTAATGCCCCGCGTGATAAGGATGCCCCTTCAAAATCGTAAACCCGCGATAAATCTGCTCCAGCAAAGCGACACGCGCCAATTCATGCGGCAGAGTCATCTTCCCAAGCGACAAAACAATCCCCGCCGACCGTCGCGCTGCGTCCCCAAATCCATCGCTGCCGCCAACCGCAAACAGCAGCGGCACAGCATTCACCTGCTCGCGGTCGAGCAACTCCGCAAATTCCTCCGACGAATACTGCTTCCCCCGCGCATCCAGCAAAATCAATTTGCAGCGCGACCCCGCCGCCAGCGCCAGAATCCCCGCCTCGTCCTTCACCGCGACGCCCTCAATCTCCGCAAAGCGCGAAATCCGCTTCAGATACTCGTCACTCAAACTCTGAATCGCCGCTTCTTTCGTCTTTCCGACCCATGCGACTTTTATCTTCACCGAGGCTCACGCTCTTCCCGATGCCAGAACCACGTCCGCCCCGAACCGGATCTCATCGTCCACGCGATACCGCTGCATCGCGGCTGCTGCCTCGGCGCGAATCGCCGGCCACATCGTCTCCGGAACCCGCTCCAGCATTGGACGAAACGGCGCCGCGGTCGCGCACGCGTACTCCAACAACTCCTCCGCTTCCCCCATCCACGTCCACGCAACGTTCCGCGTCGATTCCTCCACTTCCAGGAATCCCGCCGCCCTTAGCACCTCTGACAGTGATCCAGCGCGCGAGAATCGAAACGGATCTGCGCCGCCCGCCACCAGTATCTCTCCACCGGCATGCCGCTGAACAATCTTCATCGTTGACTGCCAGTAAGGCTGCTCCACCGGACCCCACGCCGCAAAGCAAGCCCGAGCCCCCGGTTTGAGCACGCGCCGCAACTCGGCTAACGCCCCCTGCGCGTCGTCAAAGAACATCACTCCAAATCGGCAAGTTGCCAGATCGAAGCTGCCATCCTCAAATGGGAGTGAATGCGCGTCGGCTTGCCTGGTCGTAAAGTTTGGAAGGTTTTTCTTCTCCGCCCGCGCCTGGGCAATTTCAAGCAGTTCTGCACTCTGATCGACCGCCGTCACGGCGCCGCTCTCTCCAACACGCTCAGCCAGGCTGATCCCGGGTTCACCCGTTCCGCTGGCAAGGTCTAGCACTTTCATCCCTGCAGCCGGACGCGAATAATCGACCAGCGCCAGCGTGACTCCGCCGCCCATCCAGGCCGACTTCGCCTTCCACTTCTCAGCCGCCACCAGCCGGTATGAGGAACTCCACGCCGATGGTTTCGAGGACACAGAAGACGAGTCGGACGCGACCGGTTTCTTCGCGGGTCGGTCCAACGTTGGATCAGACGCGCACATCACGCCTTCTTTCGCGCCGCAGCCCGAGGCTTTGCCGCCTGCTTCCGCGGCTTGGCCATGAATTCCGCCGCCTCAATCCGCTTTGCCGACTTCCAGAGCCGCTCCAGATCGTAGAACTGCCGCGCCTTCTCGGAGAATACGTGCACCACAAAGTCCACGTAATCCAGCAGCACCCATTCGGCCTGCTTGTAGCCTTCCCGATGCGTCACGCGCATGCCGGCCTGCTCCAGTCGCTCGTCGACCGCATCGGCAATCGCCTGAATCTGCCGCGGATTGGTCCCGCTGCACATCACAAAATAATCCGTGAACGCGCCCGAATCCTTTTCCAGCTCCAGAATCGTGACCTGTTCCGCTTGTTTGTCCTGACACGCAAGAATGGCTTCCTGCACCTGCTGCTTGAGGGGGTTTTTAGTGGGCATAATTGACGTCAATTGATTGTAAATGAGTGGCGAACAACAATCCGCATGCGGCCAAAACCCATGGTTCAAATCTCCCGAGTCCTCCCTGCCCAGCGTCCTCAGTGGTTAAACATATCTCGCAGCTCTAATTTGGCTGCCTTCTAGCGCAAGCCAAGCGCCCGGCGATAAGCGGCCACGTTGCGATCATGTTCGGCGAGGGTGGTCGCGAACCGGTGGTGCCCGTTGGCATCGCTGACGAAATAAAGAAATTTAGTGCTTTCCGGATGCATCGCCGCCTCCAGCGAACTGCGGCCGGGATTCCCAATCGGCCCAGGCGGCAAGCCGGGGAAACGATAGGTATTGTACGGAGAGTCGACAGCCATGTCGGCGTGATGCAGGGCTCCGCTATACGTCCCCGCCAGCAATTCGGCGTAAATGATGCTCGGATCGGCATCCAGCGCCATCCGTTCATCCAGTCGGTTGTAGTAAACGCTTGCCACCCGCGCCCGTTCGTCTGGAGCCGCCGTCTCCTTCTCGACGATCGACGCCATCGTGACCACCCGGTTTACATCGATCCCGCCGCCGCTGACATTGGCGCCGGAGGCGCCCACCGCATTCGCCGAAGAACTAACAGAGCCCGGAAGAAGTCCAATCTGCTGCCCCACCTGCCGGAACTCGTGAACCATCGCCCCGGCCATCTCTTCGAGACTCTGCGTTCGAGTGAACTGGTAGGTGTTGGGAAAAAGATAACCCTCAAGCGATTTCGCTTCGGGCGCAATGTCCGACACCAGCTGAGTATGGGTCTCGGCAACGTGAAGAAAATCGGCCGCCGATCCCAGCCCCGCCGCCTCCATCGCCTTGGCGATGTCGAAGATCGTATAGCCCTCAGGGATTGTGACCACGTGAAAGTAAATATCGCCGTGCGCGATCCGTCCATAGACCTGTGGAAGCGTGGCCTCGCGCTCAAAAAGATATTCGCCCGCCTTCAGTGGCGGCTTCGGCCGCGCGATATGCCAGATACGAAAAGCAAGCGGGTTGCGGATAATCCCGGCCTTCTTCAACTCAGCCGCAATGCGCCGCGTCGAATATCCGGAACGAAGCAGCACAAACGTCTGGCCGGGCGGAGGCGCGACCGGCACATAAATCTGCCAGGCAGCCAAACCGGCAACCACCAGAACGGCAACCAGAAATAGTTTGATCAGGGTGCGCAAGCGGCTAGTTTAGATGCAGCGTATCGGACGAACAATAGGATCGGTGATTCCAATTTAGAAGTCAGAAGTCAGATTGAAGATGTAAGACGCAGAATTTCCTTGAGGTTTTTACTTTTTCAATCTGACTTCTGCCTTTTGACTTGCCTTCCTACTCGCCCAGCCAGTCCGCATAAGGCTTCAGTGATTCCACGTGGTCGCAGATAATCTTGAGCGCTCCCGTGATCGGAATGGCCAGCAATAGTCCCACCGCGCCCCAGACGGCTCCCCAAAACAGCAGCGCCAGCGTCACCGCCAGCGGGTTGATGCGCAGCCGGCTGCCGAGCAGCTTCGGATAGAGCACATTCAACGCAATCAAATGCATCGCCACCACGCTCACAACCACGATCAGCAGGTCGCCAGCCTCCAGCTGCCCGAAGCCCACGAGGATGGGCGGGAACATAGCCAGCACCACTCCCAGGTACGGCACCAGGCTGAGAAAGCCGCTGAGAACGCCTACAAAATAAAAGAACGGAACATGCAACAGGCCGAAGACCGCTACGCTCAATCCCGAGATCAACAGGCCAATCAAGAAG
>JBAWAI010000203.1:0-6026 GCA_049589215.1 Terriglobales bacterium
GTTCTCAGTTCTCAGTTCTCAGTTCTCAGTTTCTAGTCTCCTGCCGCCGGTCTTCTCGACAACATCAGTCCCGGAGGCGGGAACCTGAAACTCATTTCTAATTTCGTCGAGCAACGCTTTATCTTCCCGGCTCAGCGCCACCCGCGCCAGCAGGTCCGGACGATTGCGCAGCGTCTTCGTCAACGCCGTCCTGCGACGCCATCGCCGAATTTCCTCGTGGTTCCCGTTCACCAGCACTTCCGGAACCGTCATCCCTCGGAATTCCGCCGGCCGCGTGTAGTGCGGGTAATCCAGCAATCCGCCCGAACCACAAGTTGAATCGGCCGACTCTCGAGCAGCCATCCCACTCGCCGTCACCGATTCTCGTGCCGCCAGTGCGCTCTCACCCGCCGTGAACGACTCCTGCCGCGTCGACGCTTCGTTCCCGACCGCGCCCGGAATCAGCCGCGTGACCGTATCCACAATCACCGCTGCGCCCAGTTCGCCGCCACTCAGCACATAATCGCCAACCGAAACTTCCCGATCAGCTAGGTGCTCGCTGATGCGCTCATCCACGCCCTCATACCGGCCGCAGATCAAAACAATTCCATCAAGCCTCGAAAGTTCGCCCGCCAGCGACTGGCTCAACGTCTGCCCCTGCGCCGAAAGCAAAATCACCGATTGCTTCGCACTGCCAGCAATCCGCTCGGCCCGCGAGCCCAATCCGCCCACCGACTCCAAACATTCAAAGATCGGTTCCGGCTTCAGGACCATGCCCTCGCCGCCGCCGAACGGGCGGTCGTCCACGGTGCGGTGCTTGTCCTTCGTAAAATTCCGCAGATCGTGAATGCTGATCTCTACCAGCCCCAATTCACGAGCCCGGCGGATAATTCCAAAATCCAGCGGTCCGCGAAAAAAATCAGGAAAGATCGTCAGAATATCGATCTTCATCGCGAAACACCGTCGCTGGTCGCTCGTCGTCGGAAGTTAGGCAAATCTCTCGGTTCCAACATCAGTCGCGAACAACAGCTGTGAACGAAAAAACGACCACCGGCTAACGATCTTTTTCCTTTACTTCTTTCTTCAGCGGCGCATTCACATCCAGCAGGCCTTCCGGTAACCGCATGCGCACCTGCTTGCGCTCAACGTCGATCCGATCCAGGTACGCTTCGGCGAACGGAATCTCGTACGGCAACTTCGCGGCGCTCAACTGCGAATCGTCGCCACCTTCGCCTCGCACCACCAGCAGCGGCGCTTCGCCCGCGCCGAACGCAACATCAACCACTCTGCCAATCTCGCGCTCGCCATCAAACACCGTGCATCCGACCAGATCGCTCAGATAGGTCCAGCCCGCCTCAAGCTCGGCGCGTTCACTCCGCGGAACCTGCAATTCCGCGCCCTTTAGCGCCTCCGCATCGTCCATCGTCTCAACGCCGGCAAACTTCAAAACCAGCCAGCTCTTGTGCGGCCACAGCTCTTCAATCTCTACATCGCGCCGCTCGCCATTCTTCACGAGCGCCCAAAGCCGCATGCCCCGCCGAAAGCGATCCGGGACGCCCGTATGCAATTCGACGGCAACTTCTCCGTGGCGTCCCTGCGTCTTCACGACCAGCGCCAGCGTGACCCAGCCGCCGCCCGCATCCTCACTCCTGTTCTCTGCCGCTATTCGAGAATCTCCAGCGCGTAGCGCCTGTCATTCTTGGCGCCGGTCGCCGCCAGCACCGTGCGCAGCGCCCGCGCAATGCGTCCCGACCGCCCAATCACCTTGCCAACCTCGGCTTCCGCCACTTCCAGTTCGATCACCGTCTCATCGCCGTCTTCGTACTCATCGAGAAAAACGGCGGCCTTATCTTCTACCAGAGCTTTGGCAATATGCTCGATCAAGGCGCGCGGATTGGCGGTTTGTTCGGTCATTCAATCTCCAAAAGAATTATTATCCCGACCCTGAGCTAAAGCCGAAGGGAGGAATCCACAGTTGGCGGAAGGAGGACGGAGATTAAGCGGTCACGGCCGGCGCAGCAGCCGCCTGTACAGGCATCGCCAGCAGCTTCGTCATGCGCTCCGAGCACTTGGCGCCCTTCGAAACCCAATACGTGATGCGCTCCCGTTTCAAATCGACCGTCGCAGGATTCGTCCGTGGATTATACGTGCCCACCACTTCCACCGGACGCCCGTTGCGCGCCCGCTCCTTCTCGATCACCACTACGCGATAATACGGTTGTTTGCGCGCACCAAAGCGCGCCAGTCGGATCATTAACACTGACTTCGTTTCCTTTGTTCCGGAAGAGTCCGGCGGGGTTGAGACAAACCATTATTATGCCGGAGCTTAGCGGTTTAAGCAAGGCAACCGCCCGAACCTAGCCCCGTTTCTGAATCCCTCACCTCGGCCTCGCAATCTAGTAAGTTAGCAATCCTTTAGGAAAGGGAACAAGAATCCTATGAGTCAAGCAACTCTCACTCCCCCCGCACAAAAATCATCTTCAACCTCAAAATCTTTTACCGCCAAAGCCTTCGCCGCCAAGAGCGCGACCTCCGGCCTCTCCGGAACCTCTATCCAGCGCCGCACGCCCGGCGCTCAGGATGTTCAAATCGAAATCCTCTATTGCGGCGTCTGCCATTCCGACCTCCATCAGATCCGCAACGAGTGGGAAAATATGATGCCCACCGTTTATCCCTGCGTCCCCGGCCACGAAATCGTCGGCCGCGTCGTCGCAGTCGGCAGCGACGTCAAGAAATTCAAGGCGGGCGATCTCGCCGGTGTCGGCTGCATGGTTGATTCCGACCGCACCTGCCCGAACTGCCGCGCCGGTAACGAGCAATTCTGCGACAGCATGCCGACGTTTACCTACAACGCCGAAGACAAGCACCTCGGCGGAGTAACCTACGGCGGCTATTCTGACAGCATTGTCGTCGATCAAGCCTTCGTGCTCCGCATCTCTGACAAGCTTGACCTCGCCGCCACCGCGCCGCTGCTCTGTGCCGGCATCACCACCTACTCGCCGCTTCGCCACTGGAAGGTCGGCAAAGGTCAAAAGGTTGGCATCGTCGGCCTCGGCGGCCTCGGCCACATGGGAGTGAAATTCGCGCACGCGTTTGGCGCACACGTCGTGCTCTTTACCACTTCCCCCAACAAAACCGCCGACGCGCTCAAACTTGGCGCAGACGAAGTCGTGATCTCGAAAAATGCAGACGAGATGTTAAAACATGCCGGAACCTTCGACTTCATCCTCGACACGGTTTCCGCCGAACACAATGTCGGCGCTTATCTCGATCTCATCAAGCTGGACGGAACTCTCGCCATGGTCGGCGCCTCGCCCACTCCACTGCCGGTTCCGGTGGGGAGCTTGCTCTTCCGCCGACGCACCCTGGCCGGCTCCATTATCGGCGGGATCCGCGAGACGCAGGAGATGCTCGATTTCTGCGCCGATCACGGCATCACCTCCGACATCGAGATGATCCCCATCCAGAAGATCAACGAGGCCTACGAACGCCTGCAGAAAAGCGACGTGAAATATCGCTTCGTAATCGACATGGCCTCGCTGAAGTAGATTCGGCGGAGTTGTGAAGTCGCTGGATGGCTGGACGTTGTAACAAGCGCCGGGATCGCCTTCCGGCGTTTTTTATGCTCTACGCTCCGCTTTCCAGAAAACTCACAATCTCCAGCGGCTCCGCCCGTACGGTGTAATCCTCATCCGCCGCCGCCCACAGAATCGTCCCATCGCGATCAATCACGTAAGTCGCCGGAGTCGGCAGCTCCCAACTCTCGTCGCCATTTACAAACGGAAGATTCACAAACGTGCTGCGATAAAGTTTCTGCTGTTCTTCCGGCACGCGATAGACAAGTCCAAACTGGCGCGCGATCTCATTGCGCGCATCCACCAGCAATGGAATGCCAAGCGCGTGCTGGTCTCGCATGAAAAAAGCCTGCTTCTCAGTCTGCGGAGAAATAGCCACCAGCGCAGCCCCCGCCGCCACAATCTGCGGCGCGACGTAATTCATAGCCTCCATCTGTCCAACACAAAAAGGGCACCAGCGCCCGCGAATAAAACAAATAACAAGCCGTCCCTTGCCAAGAAGATCCGACGAAGAAACGCGCTTGCCGTTGTGATCGGAGAGTTCGAAGGCGGGAGCCTTCGCGCCTACTCCTAGAGCGCCTGCCGCCAGCCGCTGCGCTTTCAATTCATCAACCGTGCGCCGATGAACCGCCTGCACATCAGCAGGCACATACCTGGCAATCGCCTCTTTGCGCTCGGCAAAAATCTCCACTAGCGGCCGCACGTCGCTATACAAGCCCGATTCCTGGAGTGAGCGCCATTTCATAAATGCAGCATTCAGGAGCTAATCTGGCTTGACGGGCTCTCGGCCATGGCCACAATCTCTTTCAAGAGTCTTCCTGTCTTGAAGAAATTAATCACGGCAAACTGTCCGATCATGAAGCGGATCGCGGACAAAAATAGGCGGCCCTGTCGATGTTCTATGCGAATCACGCGCCCCAAACCGTGCAGCCGAAACAATTCCGCGCTTACGAAATCACTTCTGGATACCAAAATTTCGATAGGCCCTGAGATGTGCAATCCGGTCTCATCAATCCAAGCGCGTCCTTTATCGACTCTGGTCTTCAAGCCGAGTTCATCGCCTTGGTGGAAGAACACGCGGTATCTCACAAGAGCCTCTGATCCCAAGACGGTGAATACAGCCGTCGCGCATATCTCCTACATCCCCGGAAATTTCATCGATGCCATCCTTCGCGCAAAGCTCGGCTTCCCCATCTGCTTGAACATCTTCCTCATTTGCGCATATTGCCGCAGCAAATTATTCACTTCCTGCACCGTCGTCCCCGATCCACGCGCAATTCGTTTCCGCCGGCTGCCGTTGATCGCCTCATGATGATTGCGCTCATACCCTGTCATCGAGTTGATGATCGCCTCGACGCGGTTGATCTGCTTTTCATCAACTTTATCAGCCGCCTTCTGCAATCCCTGAAAAGCGCCTACCGACGGCAGCATTCCGATCAGGCTCTGCATCGAGCCCATCTTTTTCACCGACCGCAGCTGCTCGCGGAAATCCTCCAGCGAAAAGCCGTCGCCCGAAAACGCCTTGGTCGCCAGCTCCTGCGCTCTCTTCTTATCGATCTGCGACTCGGCCTTCTCGATCAGCGAAAGAATGTCGCCCATCCCCAGAATGCGCGAAACAATTCTGTCCGGATGAAACGGTTCCAGCGCGTCGTATTTTTCGCCGATGCCGATAAACTTGATCGGCTGCCCCGTCACCTGTCGAATCGAAAGCGCCGCGCCGCCGCGCGCATCGCCATCCATCTTTGTTAATACAACTCCGGTCAGCGTCAGCTTCTTGTGAAACTCGTCCGCCGACTTCACCGCGTCCTGTCCGGTCATCGAATCGGCGACAAACAAAATTTCCTGCGGATTCAGCAGTTTCTTCAGCGACTGCATCTCATCCATGAGCTGTTCGTCGATGTGCAAGCGCCCGGCGGTATCCACGATCAGCACATCGCAGCCGGTGTTGATCGCCTCCTTGCGCGCCTCTTTCGCCAGCCGCTCAACGGTCGCCGTATTCGCCTCGCCAACCTCGCCCTCATAAATGTTGGCCTTTATCGCCGCCGCCACAACTTTGAGTTGCTCGCGCGCCGCCGGACGGTACACGTCCACCGAAACTAGCAGTGGCCGGTGCCCGCCATTCTTCAGCCAGTTCGCCAGCTTGCCCGAAGTCGTCGTTTTGCCCGAACCTTGCAGGCCCGCCATCAGCACCACCGTCGGCGGCTGCGAGGCAAACTTCAGCTTGGCCGTATCTTTGCCAAGCGTTTCCACCAACTCATCGCGGACAATCTTTATAACCTGCTCGCCCGGCGACAGCGCCGTCAACACCTCTTGACCGACCGCCTTCGCCTGAATCCGGTCGATCAGCTCTTTCACCACTTTGAAGTTAACGTCGGCCTCGAGCAGCGCCAGGCGAATCTGTTTCAGCGCCTCGGCAATGTTTTCTTCGCTGAGGACGGCCTGTCCGCGGAGGCTCTTGAACGCGCGTTGCAG
>JBAWAI010000204.1:0-5089 GCA_049589215.1 Terriglobales bacterium
GAGTCGTTCTCCGACGCTCTGCGCTGGGGCGTGGAAGTTTTTCACACGCTCAAGGGCGTGCTGAAGAAGCGCGGCTATAACACCGCTGTCGGCGACGAGGGAGGATTCGCGCCGTCGGTGAAGTCGAATGTCGAGGCGATTGAACTTGTGCTCGAGGCGATTCAGCAGGCGGGCTACAAACCCGGCCAGGATATCGCCATTGCGCTCGATCCCGCGGCCAGCGAGTTTTATCAGGATGGTAAGTATGTTTTCAAGAAGTCGGACAAGTCGGCGAAGAGTTCCGACGACATGGTACGCTTCTGGGCGAAGTGGGCGAATGACTATCCGATCGTGTCGCTTGAAGACGGCCTCTCGGAAAACGACTGGGATGGCTGGGCCGCGCTGACGAAGGAACTCGGCGGGAAGATTCAACTGGTGGGCGACGACATCTTCGTAACTAACATCGAAATCTTTGGCCGCGGAATCGACCAGGGCATTGCCAATTCAATCCTGATCAAGCTCAACCAGATCGGCACCGTCAGCGAGACGCTCGACGCTATCGACCTCGCCCGCCGCAACGGCTACACCTCGGTTATTTCGCACCGCTCGGGCGAAACCGAAGACGCGTTCATCGCCGACCTGGCGGTAGGAACCGGAGCGGGGCAGATCAAGACGGGGTCAGCCTCGCGGACTGACCGCATAGCCAAGTACAACCAACTGCTGCGGATTGAAGAACAGTTAGGCGGCGGGGCGCGGTTTTTGGGGATTGAGGCGCTGAATTACAGGGGACAATAATTGAATTCGCTCTGAAAATGTAACAACTGTCCCCCCCGCGACTCGCTACAATCAATAGATGAAAGTCCCGGTGAGCGAGGCGAAGGATCGGTTCTCCGAGATGCTAGAGCACGTGGCAATCGGCGACGAGGTCATTATCACGGATGCTGGAGAGCCGATCGCCAAACTCGTGCGGACAAAAACGACTGCGAATAAACGCCGGAAGTTTGGCTCCGCCAAGGGCGAATTCACTGTCCCCGACGATTTCAACGATCCTCTGCCCAAGGAGATCGAAGATCTCTTTTGGAAGTAATCCGCGTCGGTCCGCGCGAATCCGTGGCAAATGAACTTCAATCAAAAAACCTAGAACCCCATCCTGTCGTCCGCCGAAGGGCCATATGTTGCCGGCACCGGTGTTTCGTTCAGGCGCAGATACACTCCCAGTTGCGCGCGATGGTGCACCAGATGGTTGAGAAACATCTGCCGGTAGGCCATGAAGCGCGATCCCTTAAAAATCGTGATGTCGCCTGCACTGAGCTTCCAGGGCTGAGTCCAGGCGTCATCGGGAGTGCTCTTGAGCGCCTCGCGAGTCTTGGCCGCTCCGTCATCGAAAGCTTTGACGAGCTGCGCCGCCGATTCGAATGGCACGGGAGCGAATTTCGTTTTCGCAAAATCAAGCTCGGGAGTGGTCAACACCGTTAGACCAAAGCCGGTCAATTGCGCGACGTGCGGCGCGAGTTTGCCCAGCGGAGAGGACTTAGGATGGGGCGCAAAATCTTTCTTATCCGCCGGAACGCGTTCCAGCATGGTGCGCGTTT
This sequence comes from Terriglobales bacterium, assembly GCA_049589215.1. GTDB lineage: Bacteria > Acidobacteriota > Terriglobia > Terriglobales > Acidobacteriaceae > Acidiflorens. The sequence continues at coordinate 1,572 of JBAWAI010000204.1, forward strand.
TTCTGATTTCTTCATCGAATTCAGACAGAAGCAGTTCGTTGATCGGCATGTTTTTGTTCTCCCTGGGTTGGTCTGATGTTTTGATCGCGGTTTGATTTGCTGCTGCGTCTGCGGTCTTATCTGCAAAGCTGATTTCTGCAATAGTATGAGATGTGCCGCGGAGGGAAGCGATTCAGTCTATCTGCCCAATGTTCCGTCAAGCCATAATCCGCGAGGATCACCGTAAATCCGCGGAAAAGAATTTGAAGTAGGTGGTAGCTAAAAGCTAGCAGCCAGAAGCTAAGAGCAAGCCAGGAGCAACCTTTGCGTCCCAAACCTCTAGTCCTCATCATCCTCGACGGCTGGGGATACCGCGCCGAAACCAATGCCAACGCCATTGCCCTTGCGCGCAAGCCCACTTACGACCGCCTGTTGCGCGAATATCCCAATACGCTCATTCACACTAGCGGCCCGTTTGTCGGATTGCCCGAAGCCCAGATGGGCAACAGCGAGGTCGGCCATCTTAATATCGGCGCGGGGCGCATCGTGCACATGGATATCACGCGCATCGATCTCATGATCCAGAACGGCGAATTCTTTTCGCATCCCGTGCTGCTCGATGCCATGAAGCACGCGCGCATAGGCGGCCGCAAACTGCATCTGTTCGGACTCGTCTCCGATGGGGGCGTGCACTCGCGCCAGGGACACCTTTACGCGCTCATCAAAATGGCGACGCAACAAGGTGTCGAGCGCGTCTTCGTGCACGCCTTCATGGATGGCCGCGATACTCTGCCGACCAACGGCGCGGGTTATCTCGAACAACTTCAGCAGAAGATGCGCGAGTATAACTGCGGCCAGCTGGCGACCGTCAGCGGCCGCTATTATGCCATGGATCGCGACCGGCGCTGGGAGCGCATCGCCAAAGCGTACAACGCGATGGTCGTCGGCAAAGGCGAAGGCGGCACGCGCACCGACGCCGTGCAGGGCATGAAAGACTCGTACAACCAGGGCGTCACCGACGAATTCGTCGTGCCGTTTGTATGTACAGATAAAGATGGACACGGCCAGCCGCTCGCAACCATCGCCGACGACGATGCCTGCATCTGCTTTAACTTCCGCGCCGATCGCGTCCGCGAAATCACGCGCGCTCTTTGCCGCAACAGCGGACTGAACGAAAAAGGCGGACGCGACCTGCCGGGCGCCGACGACCTCGACGCCACTCTCGCCAGAGACGGCGTGCCGAAGAATCTGAAATATGTCTGCATGACGCAATACGACAAAAATTTCAGCCTGCCCGTGGTGATTCCGTCGGAATCGATGGCTAACATTCTGGCGAACGTGATGGGCGCGCAAGATATGCGCAACTTGCGCGTCGCGGAGACCGAGAAGTACGCGCACGTCACTTACTTTTTCAATGGCGGAGTCGAGCAACCGTTTCCCGGCGAAGATCGTGTGATGATTCAGTCGCCCAAGGTTGCGACTTACGATCTGAAACCCGAGATGAGCGCCGCGGGCATTGCCGAAGCGGTGGTAAAAGCCACGAATGACGGCACGTTTGACGTGATCATTGTCAACTTCGCCAATGCCGACATGGTGGGGCATTCGGGCAAAATTGAGCCGACGGTGAAGGCGGTCGAGACGGTGGACGCCTGTCTCGGCGAAATCGAAAGAGCCGTCCGCGCACGCGGCGGAGCCATGCTGATTACTGCCGATCACGGCAACGCGGAGATGATGATCGACCCCGTCTCCGGGGGTCCACACACCGCGCACACGACCAATCCGGTGCCGTTCATCGTAATCGCGGAAGAAGCGTATAAGTACACGCTTAAGCCGAACGGGTCGCTGCGCGATATTTCGCCAACCATTCTCGGTATGCTTGGCCTCGCCGAGCCGGGCGAGATGACCGGCGCCGATCTGCGCGTGAAGAAAATCGGGTGAGCCTATGATCGGCGATTGGGTTGTCGCGCCATCTGAAAACTCGCAAGCCACATGCAACCCGCAGCTGAGCATTTGCCTTTCAATGATCCAATGACCCGATCGCACGATCACCCGATGAAGTTATTAATTGCTGTCCATCATTTCTTCGATCAGTGGAACGCGCCGGCATGGTTTTCCGAGCGTTTGCGCTCCGGTTTTCCAGAAGTGAATGTCGTGCATCTGCCCGATTACAAGCGGCTCGACGCGGAACTTCCCGACGCCGAAATCCTCATGGCCTGGTCCATCCGCCCCGAGCAGATCAAAGCCGCAAGAAACCTGCGCTGGATTCACTCTCCAGCCGCGGCGGTAAATCAGCTGATGTTTCCTGAACTGGTCGAGAGCGAGATCGTGCTCACCAACGCGCGCGAGGTGCATGGCCCGGTCGTGGCCGAGCACGTGCTTGCCCTGATCTTCGCGCTGGCCAAGAAAATTCCCGGCTCGGTTGAGCTGCAGCAAAAGCATATTTGGGGCCAGCAAATCTTGTGGGATGAGACTCCGCGCGTTCGCGAGGTGGCGGGCGCTACTCTAGGACTGGTTGGCCTCGGCTCGATCGGTCGCCCGCTCCTGCGCAGCGCCAAGGCCTTGGGTATGCGCGTGATCGCAGTACGCGAGCATCCCGAGAAGGGAAGCGAGGGGGCGGACTTGGTCTTCGGCCCGGAAAATATCGACGAGCTTTTCCGTCAAGCCGACTATGTTGTGCTCGCTGCTCCGGTCACCGATCGCACGCAGTCGATCGCCAATGCCGCTCGGCTCGCGCTCATGAAGCCGACGGCATCTCTTATCAACGTAGGGCGCGGGCCGCTGGTCGACGAAGCAGCGCTCGCCGTCGCGTTGCGAGAAAAGACAATCGGCGCGGCCGCCCTCGACGTCTTTCCAAAAGAGCCGCTGCCCGCGGATTCTCCGCTGTGGGATCTTCCGAATCTGGTGATCACTCCGCATACAGCCGCGCTGACGGACAGGTTATGGGAGCGGCACTACACGCTCTTCTCCGAGAATCTTCGGCGCTATCGGACCGGGCAAGCACTGGTAGCAGTCGTGGACAAGGCACGGGGCTACTAGAAGTCGCCTTCTGCATCGGGTTGGTTGTCGAGGTTCCAGCGGCGAGAGGTGAGACTTTGGCTGCCCCCCAGGGATTCGAACCCCGATAGCCTGCTCCAGAGGCAGGTGTCCTAGCCGTTGAACGAGGGGGCAGCAGTTGCAGAATTACACTCTAAAGCTACGCCTTCAATTTTATGGGCGGATTTGATCGCGGTCAACGCCGATTCGCAGGCGGTGCACGATCGTAATGTGCGACGCGCTAGAATTCACTCAGCGATTTCTAATCTTTGGAGGATCGCTCTATGACCACTATGCTCGGCAACGCCTCGGGGATTGCTGCCGATTCCGCGGAACTCGCCCGCCGCATTCTTGAGCCCGAGCAATGCGCGCTCATCGTCGTCGACATCCAGGAAAAACTCCTCCCACCGATCTGGGAAAAAGAGCGCCTTGTTCGCAATGCGAAATTGCTGATACGGCTGGCCGGCATCTTAAAAATTCCGGCGCTCGTCACCACGCAATACACC
>JBAWAI010000205.1:0-2302 GCA_049589215.1 Terriglobales bacterium
GAGTAACTCAGTGGTAGAGTCACAGCCTTCCAAGCTGTTGGTCGCGGGTTCGATTCCCGTCTCCCGCTCCAGAGATTGAGGCAATGGGTTTCGAGCAGGCAACGATCAAGGTTGTACGCGAGCGCGAGTACGAAGAGTTGAAGCGCTCGATCGTGCAGGTTTTCGCGGCCGACCGGGCGGCGAAGTTTTTGAAGTCGCTGGCCGGACGCGGGATCCGGGCGCGTGACGTGGATGCGATTCTAGCCGCAAATGTGATCGACGCGACGGCTGGAAGCAAGTCGGGAACGGCGCGCGGGTTGTATGAGTCGCTGCCGGTTTCGGATCAGGCGCAGGTGCGGGAGTTTTACCTGTCGCGGGTCGAAGAGGTTGAGCCCGCGCTGCGGGCGAAGTTTCATAAGGTTTATCAGTATGCATAGGTAGTTTGGGCGAGTTGATTTGGGTGCCGGCGAGACGCCGGCGTTACAACGGAAGAGACAGCCGGGCGCAAAGCCGGCGCTACATAAGGAAAAAACGGAAATGGCGAAAGAAAAATTTGATCGCAATAAGCCGCACTGCAACGTTGGGACGATTGGACACATCGATCACGGCAAGACGACGTTGACGGCGGCGATCACGAAGGTGCTGTCGAAGCACAATCCGAAGATTCTGTTTCGGTCGTTTGATTCGATCGATAACGCTCCGGAAGAGAAGGCGCGCGGCATCACGATCGCGACCGCGCACGTGGAGTATGAGACGGCGAACCGGCACTATGCGCACGTCGATTGCCCGGGCCACGCGGATTACATCAAGAACATGATCACGGGCGCGGCGCAGATGGATGGCGCGATCTTAGTCGTGGCGGCGACGGATGGTCCGATGCCGCAGACGCGCGAGCACGTGCTCCTGGCTCGGCAGGTTGGTGTGCCGTACATCGTTGTTGCGCTGAACAAGTGCGACGCGGTCGACGATCCTGAGCTGCTGGACCTGGTCGAGCTTGAAGTGCGCGAGCTGCTGAAGTCGTACAAGTTCCCGGGCGACGATGTGCCAGTCGTGCGACTGTCGGCTCTCGGCGCGTTGAACGGCGAAGAGAAGTGGGAGAAGCAGGTGGACGCGTTGATGGAGGCGGTGGACAAGAGCGTGCCGCAGCCGGCGCGCGAACTGGACAAGCCGTTCCTGATGCCGATTGAAGATATTTTTTCGATTCAGGGCCGCGGAACAGTGGTCACGGGCCGAATTGAGCGGGGCAAGGTGAAGGTGGGCGAGGAAGTTGAGATTGTCGGCTTCCGCGAGACGCGCAAGACGGTAGTGACGGGCGTTGAGATGTTCAAGAAGCAATTGGACGAAGGCATGGCGGGCGATAACGCTGGCCTGCTCTTGCGTTCGATTGCGAAAGAGGATGTGGAGCGCGGCATGGTGCTGGCGAAGGGTGGATCGATTACGCCGCACACCAAGTTCAAGGCCGAGGTCTACATTCTGACGAAAGAAGAAGGCGGGCGGCATACGCCATTCTTCAAGGGATATCGTCCACAGTTTTATTTGCGCACGACGGACGTGACGGGCGTAGCGGAGTTGCCGGCAGGCACGGAGATGGTGATGCCGGGCGACAACGTCAGCCTGGTGATCGAACTGATCACGCCGGTGGCGATGGAAAAGGGCTTGCGCTTCGCGATTCGCGAAGGCGGGCACACGGTCGGCGCGGGAACGATTGCTGAGATTGTGCAGTAGGGCAAGTCAGAAGAAGGCAAGTTAGAAAGTAAGAGATCAGATTGCAGAAGTAAAAAATCAAAAGCGGCTTGCGGCCTGCCGCCAGATCTTTCCTTCCGAGCTTCGAAGTTGTTTTGACAAATCGAAGACGGCCGGAAGGGGTTAGAGAGAAAAACAGTGAGCGCACAAGAGAGAATTCGCATACGGCTGAAAGCCTACGACTACCGGATACTCGACCAGTCGACGGGCGAGATCGTGGAAACGGCGAAGCGCACGGGCGCGCAGATTGCCGGCCCGATTCCGCTGCCCACGATGAAAAACAAATACTGCGTGCTGCGTTCGCCGCACGTGGACAAGAAGTCGCGGGAAGCCTTCGAGATCCGCACCCATAAGCGCCTGCTCGATATTCTCGAGCCGACGCAGCAGACGGTGGACGCGCTGATGAAGCTCGACCTGCCGGCGGGTGTGGACGTTGAGATCAAGACGGTGACTAAGTAACTGGTCGCAGGTTTAGGAAGTTTGTTTTACCTACAGTGCTTTGCGGAAAGCCGAGCATGATGAGGAGAGAGAAAGATGGCAGTTACAGGAATTCTCGGTAAGAAGATTGGCATGACGCAGG
>JBAWAI010000206.1:0-2834 GCA_049589215.1 Terriglobales bacterium
ACTCCGCTCTCAGCAGCGTGCAAAAACTCATGTTGACGGGCAGCGGAACCTAAACGAAACGCCCTCGCCGCTCGGACTCGCGGGCCAGCCACTTGCTCGGGCCTGCGAGTCCGTAACCCGGTGCTCAACCCGCCCATACCATTTTTGCGGCGGCGCGCCGGTTTAAAATGCGCCAAGAAAGCGGTCAGGCTTGACGTCCTCCGATCTTTCCCCAGTTGATCCCATCCGAGAATCAATCTAACGCCGATCGCCATTCGTGCGTCTAATGATTGAACGGGCCTGAATGGCTATACGAACCAGGCCGCATGGGTGGTTGCGGCGATAGGTATAATTAGCAATTACGCCTTTATCGGCAAGTCGTTATCGGCACGTCATTATCAGGAGGAGCAAATGGATTCGCGCGAGAGCGCCCTTTGGGCCCGCCTCAAGGCCAACCGCTGGGCCTATACCCTTACGATTTTAGCCACCCTTTCCTTGGGCATTCTCATCGGCACGGTCATTTCCTATGGGGTCAAGGGCAAAGAGGGGCAGAAGTCGTCGGATGCCACGCCCCTGACCATCCCCGCTCCGCAGCAGCTCTCGAACACGTTCTCGCAGATCTCCAAACAGCTTGAGCCCAGCGTCGTCAACATCAATACCGAATCGACCATCAAGAATCCGCACCACCGACGTGGATCGGCTCGTCCCGATCCCGATCAGGATGACCAGGGCGGACAGGGCGGCGACGATACCCCGTTCCAGGATTTCTTCGACAAATTTTTCGGCGGCCAGGGCGGCGGACAAGACGCCGGCACCATTCGCCAGCGCTCGCTCGGCTCGGGAGTCATCGTCGACCCCAAGGGCTACATCGTCACCAACCGGCACGTCGTCGAGAAGGCTGACCGCATTCGTGTGAAGCTCGAAGGTGAGCCGGAAGGCACGCCCGGCCATGACGCCAAGGTCGTCGGCATGGACCAGGAGACCGACCTCGCCGTCATCAAGATCGATCTCGATCATTCCCTGCCGGCCGCGAAAATCGGCAACTCAGACGGCATGCAGGTCGGCGATTGGGTGCTCGCCATCGGCAGCCCCTTCGGATTGCAGGAGACAGTAACCGCCGGCATCGTTTCGGCGAAGGGCCGCAACATCGTGCCCAACCGCCAGTTCCAATCTTTTATTCAGACCGACGCAGCCATCAACCCCGGCAACTCCGGCGGCCCGCTCGTTAACATGGCCGGCGAAGTGATCGGCATCAACACCGCGATTTTGACCGAGACAAGCTCTTACGCCGGCGTCGGATTCGCCATGCCGTCGAACACCGTTGCCCAGGTCTATAACCAGTTGATCGGACCCGAGCATCGTGTAGCGCGCGGCTCGATCGGAATTGAGTTTGCAGCCCAGCCGAACCCGGCTATTGCGCGCATTTACGGCTCCGGAGTGACGGTTTCAAACGTCGTGTCCGGCAGCCCGGCGGACCAGGCAGGCCTGAAGATTGGCGACACGATCACTGCCGTCGACGGCAAGGAACTGAAGACAGGCGACGATCTGGTGGCTGAAATCGCGGGCCGCAAGCCCGGCAGCAAAGCCAAAGTCGATTTCGTCCGCAACGGCAAAAAGCAGGAGACCACCGTCACCATCGCAGACCGCTCGAAGCTCTTCGCTTCGCGCCTCGGCGAAGAGGACGAAAACCAGGGCGAAGAAGAGCCGAAGGCCAGCAAGTTGGGCGTAACCGTGCACGGCGTCACCAGCGACCTTGCCGACCGCATGGGCATCACCATGGGCAAAGGCGTGGTCGTACAGGACGTGAAGCAGGGATCGTTCGCGGAAGATCTGGGACTGAACCGCGGCGACCTCATTCTCGAAGTGAACAAACAGCCCGTAAACAGCCCGGAGGATTTCGCGAAGATTGAGTCCTCGCTGAAGAGCGGGCAGGATATCGTCTTCCTCGTGCGTCCGCGAGGCTCCAGGGCGCAGGATGGAACCATCTTCCTGGCCGGGACACTTCCGTAACCGTTCCAGACACCGGCGAGATTAGCGTATCTTCCCTTTTTCAGGGACGATAAGGTACGCTGTCTCGCCGGTTCCTTTGGTGGCGAGATCTGCGGTGAGATTCGTAAGCAAGGTTTGCGGTCGTGGTTTGCGATCACGAGTGATGGGGAAAACAAATCCAGATCGAGGCTGGCGATCCGCGGCGCTGAGCGCTTTAGCGGCAGTGTGCCTAAGCGGAGCGACAATATGCTTGAGCGCGGCACCTTTGGTCGCATCATCAGTGCCGCCCGCCACGTCCAGCGATAACGCTTCGGCCAAGCAGACTGCGCCGTCGAAAAGCACCGCCGCACCCGGCAGCACGTCCACAACTCATAAGAGCGCGGCGCATAAAACGAGCGCTCATAAAACGACTACACAGGCCGGCAAGACCTCATCGTACCAATCGTCGTCACACCGCTCCGCCGGGCAAAACGCTACCGCGTCCCGAGGCAAAAAAGGTTCGAAGAATTCCCGCACCGCCAAAAAGCGCGGCCAGCAGGCGATCGACCGCGATCGCGCCCGCGCCATTCAGGAAGCCCTCATCCGCGAGCACTATATGAATGGCGGGCCCTCGGGAACCTGGGACAGCGCGACCCAGTCGGCGATGCAACGCTATCAGGCCGACCAGGGATGGCAGTCGAAGACGACTCCCGATTCGCGCGCTCTGATCAAATTAGGCCTCGGCCCAAGCAACGATCATCTGCTCAATCCAGAGAGCGCGATGACCTCAGCGCCCGCATCGGGCGATCCAAAGGCAACAACCAAAACGAATACCGGCGCGACTCCTCGGCCTCAGCAGTAGCTGAAATTTCCATCCGGCGCATTTG
>JBAWAI010000207.1:0-3447 GCA_049589215.1 Terriglobales bacterium
GCCTGAAAGTTTGATCAGAGTTCTTACCAGATCCAGAATCAGGAGTGGCTCTCCCATGTCCAGAACCAGCGTGTCGCCCTTCTCTCCAATTACAGACGCCTGCAGCACGAGTGAGACGGCCTCGCGGATCGTCATAAAAAAGCGCTTCACGTCCGGGTGCGTCACCGTCAGAGGCTCGTTCCTGCGCAGTTGCTGCTGCAGCATCGGAACGACGCTGCCGTTCGAGCCGAGCACGTTGCCGAAGCGGACCGATAAACAGCGCATCCCGTTCGTAGGCCGGTGAGCAACGATTAGTTCCCCGATCCGCTTCGTTGCTCCCATCACATTGCAGGGGTTGACGGCCTTGTCCGAAGAAATAAGGACAAACCGTCTGCACTCATTTTCGCTGGCCACTTCCAGGAGATTCATCAACCCGAAAATATTGTTCTGTACGGCAGCAGATACGTTCTCCTCCATCAGCGGCACGTGTTTGTAAGCGGCGGCGTGAAAAATCGCTTCGGGGCGGCTCTCTAGAAGTATGCGCTCCATGCTCCTGCGATGACCGGCATCTGCCACATGGCAATGCAGCGTGGTTTCGCCGCGCCGTGGCGCGAGTTCATGCTCCAGGTAGAACATCCCCGTCTCGCTCTGATCGACACACACAAGCAATGCGGGCTCATGCTCAAGAAGTTGGCGGCAGATTTCAGAGCCTATCGATCCCGCTGCTCCTGTCACCATCACCGGCTGCCCGCGAATCGCGCTTCGCACCGACTGCAGGTCGATCTCAACCGGATCCCTTCCCAGCAGATCGTCAACATTCACCTCGCGGAAATCGCTGATGCTCACCCTCTGCGCAATCACATCCCGAAGCGCCGGCACTGTGCGGAATTTCAGCGGCGTGCGCTCACACACTTCCACGTAGCGCTGCATTTCTTTCGACGAAGCCGAAGGCACCGCAATCAGGATCTCGTCGACCGGATAAGTAATGACTAACTCGGGAAGCTGATCGATCGTCCCAAGAACGGGAATGCCTTCGATCTTGAGTCCGAGCTTCGAGCGGTCGTCATCAACATATCCGATGGGCGCGTATTCACTGCCGGGTCGGCCGATTTCTCGCACTACGGTTTGTGCTCCAACCCCGGCCCCGATCAAAAGCACCTTCCGCGCCGCCGCCAGATCCTGGCGCACCGACTCCGCCAAAACGCGGGAAAATATCCGCACCCCAATCAGCATTCCAGCGGTTAGGAGCGGCTCCAGGACGTAGATCGCCGGCGGAAACCCGGTGATGGTCAAGAGATACCGATTGACGACAATAAAGACAAAAGAACCGCACACCACACACTTCACCACGTCCAGCGTGTCGCTCAGACCTGTGTATCGCCACCAGCCGTGCAGCAGGCCAAAAGCGGCGATCATCATCATGCGAACAAGAATCAGCACGCCCGCCGCGCGGAAAAGCATCTGCCGGTCTGGCAGCGTGAAATCAAACTTCAGAAACCACGCCAGAATGAGCGAGACGAAGATCAGCACGGCTTGAAACGCGCCTACAAACCATGAGTTCTTGCGCAAGAGGGTCCGTGCGAGCTTGATGATTTTCATCCGGCTGAAGGTAGTCGTTTCAAATGGCGAGCATGAATTTGACGGCAAAAGCGGTCGCGATTGCGAAGATGATCTGCCTCATCAATCCGGCAGCGGTTCGGAGCAGGATTTCTAAATCATACAAAAAGCCGCGCCGCCTCTGGTACTCCAGCGAGAGCCTCAGCTTTTCCGGAAGAATTTCTTCAACATACTGCCGCTCGGTTCCGTCGGCGGCAAGAATTTCGTCTTCACGCGGGTAAGCCAGCGTCGCAGGATCCGTGAGGCCCGGCCGGTCTCGCAAGATGACCGCATATTGAGGGCGGAACATATGCACATACCGTTCCACCTCTGGCCGGGCGCCGACCAATTGCATGTCACCCCTGAGAACGTTGAATAATTGTGGAATCTCATCGAGCTTGTACCGCCGCAATAAACGCCCCACGCGCGTCACGCGAGTGTCCCCGGATGCGGTCAGCAATCCATCGCGATCGGCGTTGACGATCATGCTGCGGAATTTGCAGAGTCGAAACAGCCGGAAGGTTTTGCCGACGCGGTCCTGCGCATAAAACATCGGCCCGCCGTCGGCCAATTTGATGGCCACCGCGATCGCACAGAACAAGGGTGAAAGAACAATCAATCCCGTCGTTGCGCACAGGACATCAAAGGCGCGATTGAAGGCGCCCGTTCTGATATCGGCCGGCGCGCGCTCCTGCACCAACACGGGCTCGCTAGACACTGACGACATCGGCAACCCTCAGCGATTTTGCCGGCCTATTTTCATCCAGGATGGTGTTGGCCGCGTCGATGACGTCTTCCACGTCTTCGTCGGTCATGCGTCCCGACAGTGGCAGAGAGACCAGACGCTGATACTCCTGAAGCGCAATCGGAAACTGTTCAGGCCGGTACTGGTATTTATCGCGATAGTACTGAAGCAGGTGGACCGGAATGAAGTGCACCGAACAGCCAATGTTTCGATCTCGCATTTCGTCAATGAATTGATCGCGCGTAATCCGCGTGCGTCCCGGATTCAGACGCAGCACATAAAGGTGCCACGCGTGTTGTACGTCGTTACGCTCGGACGGCACTTCCAATTCTTCGCGGCCTTCAAAAGCACGGTTGTAAGTCTGCGCGATCGCGCGTCGCCGGGCGTGCGACTGTGGCAGCTTTTTCAACTGCTGCAATCCAAGCGCCGCCGCAATGTCGGTCATGTTGTACTTGAAACCGGGGCAGGTCACGTCGTAAAACCATGACCCGCTCGCGTTGTAACGCTTCCAGGCGTCGCGACTCATCCCATGCAGTGTCCAGCGACGCGCCTCGTCCAGCAATCCCTTGGGGCCGGTAAGCATACCGCCCTCCGCTGTCGTCAGGTTCTTGGTGGCATAAAAAGAGAAACAGGTAAGCACCGGCACACTATCTCGCGCGGAGAGCGAGCCAATGGTGTGACCCTTGTAGGCAGCGGGCAAAGAGTGAGCTGCGTCTTCAATCACGGCCAGATGGTGTTCGGCAGCGATCTTCAAAATGGCATCGCGATCGCAGGGATGGCCATAGAGATGCACCGGCATGATGGCTTTCACGCGCAGGCCGCGATCCTTCTCGGCCCTCTCAATCTGCTGTCGTATTCCGCTCGCGTCCAGATTCAAAGTATCGCGTTCGACGTCGCAAAGGATGGGTGTTGCACCAACATGCTCGATCACGTGCACCGCCGAGCAAAATGTCATCGGTGTCGTAATGACGGCATCGCCCGCACCGATTCCGAGCGCCAGAAGAGCCAGATGCAGTGCGGCGGTCCCGGAATTGACCGCGAGCGCATCGGGAGCGTGGACGAACTGCGCGAACTCCTGCTCGAAGCGCTTTACCTTCGGCCCCGTAGTTATCCAGTCCGAGCGGAGG
>JBAWAI010000208.1:0-2021 GCA_049589215.1 Terriglobales bacterium
TGATTGGAATGTGGAAAGCGTTTGAAGAGATGGAAGAACTGGGATGGATTGGCGCGGGCGCTGCAGCGAAGCGCCCGAAGATGATCACCGTGCAAGCCGCTGGTTGCGCGCCGATTGTAAAGGCTTGGGAGGAAGGGAAGAGCGTGTCGGAAATGTGGGCGGGCGCTTCGACGTTTGCGGCTGGACTGCGCGTGCCGAAAGCTTATGGCGATTATCTGATTCTCGACATAATTAAGAAGAGCGGCGGCAGCGCAGTGACTGCTACGGACGAAGAGATTCTTGCGGCGACGGGCCGCTGGGCGAGCGTCGAAGGCATATTCGCTGCGCCTGAGGGAGCGGCGTCGCTGGTCGCATATCAGAAGGTGCGGGCCAGCGGATTTCTTCGACCGGACGATACGGTGGTGCTGTTCAATACTGGCTCGGCCTATAAGTATCTTGATGTGTTGGATGCGCAGGAGAAAGCTAAGGCGACGCGCGCGCTTGCGCCGCCTGCGGCTCGCAATATCGGCGGAATTATTGGGCCATATTGAGCTCGGGAGATGTGAAGCGAGGCTTTCATCCAAGATTTTTTCCACTCTGAACGTGAACGGATGGTGCGAACGCAGCTTGTCGAACGCGGCGTTCGCGATGCTCGCGTGCTTGCCGCTATGGGAACTGTGCTGCGACACGAATTTGTGCCGGAACCTTTGCGGCAGGATGCTTATGAAGATCATCCGCTGCCGATTGGCGAGGGGCAGACGATTTCTCAGCCCTACATTGTGGCGGCGATGCTGGAGCATCTTGCATTGCAGCCTGCGGATCGCGTGCTCGAAGTTGGCACTGGAACTGGCTACGTTACGGCTCTGCTGGCGGTTCTTTGCGAGCACGTTTTTTCGGTGGAGCGTCATGCATCTTTGGCCGCTTCGGCTGAGGCGACACTTGCGCGGCTTGGGTATCGCAATGTGAGCATCAGGATTGGCGACGGAAGTGATGGTTGGTCTGCTCATGCTCCGTTTGACGCGATTCTCGTTTCGGCGGCGACTGCTGAGGTTCCGACTGCATTGTTCACGCAACTGAAAGAAGGTGATCGCATGATTATTCCTGTGGGATCGCCAACGAGTCAGGTGTTGCAATTGATTCGCAAAATCGGTGACGAGCGCGTGGTGCGGCTGCTCGAAGGCTGCCGATTTGTGCCGCTGGTAGGTGGGTTAGCAGGTCTCGGATTCTAGCCATCACGATAAACCTGCAAGCTCTCAGTTCCAATCGCGAAGGAAAACCGCTCGAATTAAGGCTCGGGGCTCAGATCGCAGCTGGGACCTCGGAGCAAGACTTCCGCGCTGCTTTACAATATCTGCGTGGGACTTCTCAAAAATCTGAAGATCACGCTTGAGATGATCAAGTGGGAGCACTCGATTTTTGCGCTTCCGTTTGCGCTTTGCGGTGCGATGCTGGCTGCCGGCGGTTTGCCTGCGTGGAGTCAGCTTGGTTGGATCGTGGTCTCGATGGTTTCGGCGCGGTCGGCGGCGATGGCGTTTAATCGGCTAGCAGACGCATCGATTGACGCAGCGAATCCTCGGACCGCGACTCGGGCTTTGCCGGCTGGTGCTTTAACTCCCGCGTTTGTGACGACGTTTGTTTTGGCGGCGTGTGCTGTTTTTGTTTTCGCCGCTTCGCAGTTGAACCGGTTAGCGCTGTGGCTCTCGCCGGTGGCGCTGGCGGTTGTGCTGCTTTATTCGTATTCGAAGCGGTTCACGCGCTGGTCGCATTTGCTCTTAGGATTTGCGCTGGGCATTGCTCCAGCGGCGGCGTGGATTGCAGTGCGCGGATCGCTCGACCCGCGAATTTTGTTGCTGACCGCGGCGGTGACGTTCTGGGTGGGCGGCTTTGATGTGATTTATGCGTGCCAGGATTTTGAATTCGATTGCAATAACGGCCTCCATTCCGTGCCACGACATTTAGGAATTCACAGTGCGTTGTGGGTCGCTCGCATTCTTCATCTGGTGATGCTCGGGTTACTGGTCGCGCTGGTGATTGCGTTTGGG
>JBAWAI010000209.1:0-1872 GCA_049589215.1 Terriglobales bacterium
GGATGCACCTGCATTGGTTCACGCCTGCATCCAGCGCGGCCGGCAGCAAAGTGCGTGGTATTCGCGCGAAGACGTTAGACGCAAGCTGGCGGTGGGATGCTCGCGGGCGAAGACTCCATCCGAGAGCAGAGCAGCAGCCGGGATTGCCGCAAGATGAGAAGACCAACCCAGGTAATGAAGTTTGGCGGAACGTCGGTGGGGGATACTTCTTGCATCGAGAGGGTCGTCAAGATTGTGCGCAATGCGTTGTGCGACGGCAGCATCGCGGTCGTTGTGTCGGCGATGGGCGGCGTGACCAACCGGCTGATCGAGGCGGCGAACCAATCCAGAAGCGGGAATGAGTTTGCGGTAGCGGAAATCTTCGCGCAGTTGCGCAAGCAACACGACGAGGCGGTCACGGCTTTGATCCGCACGACCGCGCGAAGGGCGGGTCTGCGGGAAAAGCTGGACAAGCTTTTTTCAGACGCCGAGCGCCTTTGCCAGAACGCGATTTGCCTTCGCGAGTTAACACCACGAACCTTGGACGCGATCTCGAGCCTCGGAGAGCGACTTTGTGCACCGCTCGTGGCGGGGGCGCTTGCCGAAGCGGGAGTGACCAGTCACGCGCTGGATGCGACCGAACTGATCGTAACGGATTCATATCACGGCGGGGCCGAGCCCCATATCGAATTGACTGGGGCACGATGCCAGGCACGCGTTGCCCCACTTTTGCAAAACGGAGTTGTGCCGGTGGTGACCGGATTCATTGGCGCCAACGAAGAAGGCGTGCTGACCACGCTCGGGCGCGGTGGTTCTGATTACTCGGCAACCATTCTCGGCGCAGCGCTCGATGCGGATGAAGTGGTGATTTGGAGCGACGTGTCAGGCTTGCTGACTGCCGATCCCCGGCTGGTTGCGGATGCTCGCTCGATCGCAGAGGTTTCATACCGTGAGGCGGCGGAACTCGCATACTTTGGAGCAAAGGTCTTGCATCCGAAGACGCTTCGCCCAGTTACCCGCAGCGGTATTCCTATTTGGATTAAGAACACATTTGCGCCGGAGGATCCAGGCACGAAGATTACGCCGGCGGGCCGACGCGATGCGGATGGAGTTAAGGCGCTTGCCGCCGTTCGCGATGCTGCGCTCATTACGATCAGCGGACCTTCCGCGAAGGGCATTCGCGACGCGCTGGGGCGCACGTTGGCGGCCGCGACAGCCGTCAGAGCTGACGTATTGGTGATTTCACAATCTCCCCCTCATAACGACATCTGCCTCGTGGTGGCATCGTCCATCGCCGAGCGCACGGTTGAGGCGTTGAGACGCGAATTCTTTCCCGAGCTCACGAACAAAGAAGTGGAACCTGCGCTCTCCGATGCCGCGGTTTCGGTTATTACTCTCGTGGGCGAGAACATGCGAGCGACCGCAGAAATCGTGGCCCGCGCATCTGCTGCACTCGGGCAGGAAGACGTCGACGTCCTTGCGACGTCACAGGGATCCTCGGGCTGCAGCCTGTCATTTGTTGTGTCGCAGCAGGATATGAAGATCGCGTTGGAACTTCTACATCGCGAGCGTGGGATCGGCGGTCTCGCATCGACGATTCAAGAGTCAACTATCCAGGAGCCGCCCGATCAAGCGATCCGCGAGGGCGACTGGAAATACGAACGCGAGCAAGCGACAGCCGATTGAGCGGAGAAATAATGGAAACGTATGTCTGCATCGCGCCCGATGTAAAGCTTGGACAGGGCGTAAAACTTTCGAAGTTTATCAATCTCTATGGATGCGAGATCGGCGACGAGACAAAGATCGGCGCCTTCGTCGAGATCCAGAAAAACGCGAGCATCGGCAAACGCTGCAAGGTCTCGAGCCACACCTTCGTCTGCGAAGGAGTGACGA
>JBAWAI010000210.1:0-6432 GCA_049589215.1 Terriglobales bacterium
AGTTATTGCAGTCGGCCGCTTGCGTCTGAACCGGCTTGCCGGAAGTATCCCACTTCATACCCTGACTTAAGCACCAGTCCGTTTCGGACGATAATGCTCAAACGCCCGGTGAAGTGAAGACCCCGCAACAACTGCCCGGTCGAAGCAGAGAGAACCTCCGCCGACCTTACTTTGCGTCGAAACTCGGCGAAGTTTCTCTCTTCAGTTTGGTTACTCTGAACCTCTATCATGGCTGGTATTCCTTTTCGTGCGATGTAAGTGGATTACTACAGCATATAATCACCGATCCTATGACCCGCTTGAAAGCTAAGTCAAGAGTTTTTGTCGTTCGCGAGGTTACTCGGCGTGGATTTCTGTGCCGATTTAGTTTCACGCTGGTCGGTATCAGCCGCCTCGTAGATCTTCCAGCGATCACCGTTGAATGACCTTATGTCGGCCGCTTGCGTAGTTTCCGGCGAAGCGATAGTCTCTCTTGGCACAAGCCCGAAAAACCTATGAATCCGAAAATCCTTGCCTTGGTGCTCGCGTCCGCCCTGGTCCCGTTAATCTGCTTTGCTCAACACAGCGCCTCCGAGCCCGTGCTCGACGTCACCGCCATGGACAAGACAATCGACCCCTGTGTTGACTTCTATACCTATTCGTGCGGCGGATGGATGAAGAAGAATCCTATCCCGCCCGACCAGGCTAGTTGGGGCACTTACTCCAAGCTCGAGGACGAAAACCGTGCGCAGCTACGTGCAATTCTCGAAGAAGCAGCAAAGACCGGCATCCCACGCAACGCTGCGATCCAGAAAATCGGCGACTACTATGCTTCCTGCATGGACGAGCCGGCTATCGAAAAACTTGGCATCCAGCCTCTACAGCCAGAGCTGGATCGAATCGCTCATCTTGCATCCAAGCAGGACTTCGCCGAATACCTAGCCGGTACCCAATATCCGCCATCTCTTTACGGCGGTGGAGTACTCTTCACCTTCCGATCCAATCAGGACTTCAAAGACTCGACCAAGGTCATCGCCGAACTCGATCAGGGCGGTCTTGGTCTTCCTGACCGGGACTACTACACGAAAGATGACCCCAAGTCCGAAGAACTTCGCAAAGCCTACGTCGCCCACATCGCAAGAATGTTCGAACTGATCGGCGACGCTCCGGTCGACGCGCAGAAAGAAGCCGCGACGGTACTGCGCATCGAGACCGTGCTCGCCAAAGGTCAGATGACTCAAGTCGAGCGCCGCGATCCGCCCAAGCTCTATCACAAGATGTCCGGTCAAGAACTCCAGGCGCTCGCTCCCGCCTTCAACTGGAATATCTATTTCCAAAAAACCGGCGCCGGAAACATCGCTTCGCTCAACCTAGTTACCCCGGATTATTTCCGCGTATTAAATGGGGAAATCCACGCAGAGAGTCTCGCGGACTGGAAGACATATCTCCGCTGGCATGCGGTTCATCAGGCCTCCAACGATCTTTCCTCAGTATTCCTTAATGAACGTTTCAACTTCTACGGTAAGACACTCCGCGGCCAGCAATCCCTTCCTCCGCGCTGGAAGCGCTGCACCAACGATGTCGATGATCTCCTCGGAGAAGCTCTAGGCCAAGCCTATGTCGCTCAATACTTCAGTCCAGATGCCAAACGGGCGGCGCTGAAAATGGTCCAAGAGATCGAAACCGCGATGCAAGGCGAGATTCAAACCCTTCCCTGGATGGGCAACACCACCAAAGAACAAGCCCTCGCCAAGCTACACTCCATAGCGAACAAAATTGGCTATCCCGACCAATGGCGCGACTACAGCGCGCTCCAGATTATCCGCGGAGACCATATCGGCAACTCACAACGCGCTTTCTGGTTTGAGTTCCATCGTTGGCTCGCCAAAATTGGACAACCTGTCGACCGCAACGAATGGGGCATGACTCCTCCCACGGTAAACGCCTATTACGACGACCAAAAAAACGACATCAATTTCCCCGCCGGTGTGTTGCAGCCGCCGCTCTTCAGCTCGCTCTCCGACGCGGCTCCCAATTATGGTGACACCGGCGCGACCATGGGCCACGAACTAACCCACGCTTTCGACGACGAAGGCAGCCAGTTCGATGGCGCCGGCAATCTTCGCGACTGGTGGACCGATGCGGATCGCAAGGAGTTTGAAAAGCGCGCCCAGTGCGTTGTCGACCAATACTCCGGATACACAATCATCGATGACATAAAGATTAATGGCAAACTCACCAACGGTGAAGATCTCGCCGATCTCGGCGGTACGCTCCTCGCCTACTTGGCATGGAAGCAGGACACAGCCGGCGAAAAAATCACTGCCCTTGAAGGCTTAACTCCCGAGCAGCGATTCTTCGTCTCCTATGGCCAGAGCTGGTGCGAAAACGAGCGCGATGAGAACAAGCGCCTCCGCGCAACGGTAGATCCGCACTCTCCCGCCAAATATCGAGCCAATGGAGTCGTTGCAAACATGCCGGAATATCGCGAAGCCTTCCACTGCAAATCCGGCCAACCGATGGTCCGCGAAAACGGCTGTCGCGTCTGGTGATAGGAAGCAGCGGGGAGAGGAAAAGAAGCAAAGTAAGGATGGAAGCGCACGCTTGATCTCGCCCGAGCCAAGGCGCACTCTCAACGCCGGATTTCATCCCCGCTCAAACGCGTGCTTTTCCTCCAAATGACGCAGCGCTTCTCCAGCCTCGTTTTCGAATCGTTCTCTCTGTTCCATTAACGCAGGCTGTGCAGCCGCATATCCACGCTCCAGTGTGAAATCTCCGCGTGCGCCAAGCGCCGCCGCGATCTCGGCAATGTGTTCAATGCTGGTTTGCACGTAGAGTGCCTCCGTTGCATCGCCCAGCCAAACATCGCCTCCCACCAGCCGCGTCTGCCAGTACACCTTGCGCTCGACCAACCGTCCGATTTCCTCGTCCGTAGCTTTGCCAAAGATCCATTGGCTCCGCTTGAAGTCGTAATGCCGGCTCGAAAAAGGCAGCGGCACCAATTTCGCCGACTTCACAAATTCGATCTGTTTATTGTCGATTTCCTTGCGCAAGGCATTGATCACCGGAGCTTCAGTCTCCTCCCGCCCCAGAGAGGGCAGGACCTCGCGCAGCGTCGCTGACAAATTTACAGAAACCAGCGACCGCAACTTCTCTGCACTCTCCAGTGTGATCTCTGCATGCAAAACGTCAAAGTCCGCGCCCGACGTGGAATGCCGGAAAGGCCAGTCGAACTTAAAGCTGACCGGTAAACCGGTCCGCGTTACATAAATGGTCTTACCCAAAGCGTCATGCATAAAAGTTAGCCCACCCTGAACCAAAGCGAACAATCAAGATCCGCGTTCAACAGCGTGATGAGCAGAGAAGAAGTAAATCTGCAAGCCCAAGCCATCTCTGCACCAATCTACCGCAGCCGCAACAACTCCGTCACATTCCAAAGCCCGGCCGCTACCAGCATTCCACTCACCGCTACAGTCACGAAGAAGCCGTGCTGCGTCTCCACTAGATCCGCAAACACACCCGCCACAAATACGAACAAGAACACTAATGTCGCTAGGTGAAATCCGTGGCCGGAATAACCCGCAGACCCGGCCGCCAGCACAAACATCAAAGCCGCCATCAGCAGTGGCGCGGAATTGCCGAAGTAGCGCGCCCGCCGCCAGCCAAAGTACGCGATCAACGCGACGGGCAATGCCCACATCAATGCCTGCGAATAGCCGGCCATCACCTTCAACGTTTGCGAATAAGAGGACATCATGCCGAAAGCGCGCGGCTCAAAATCAATCCATCGCGCCCGCCGCATTGCGTTCCAGAATAATCCAAACCGGAAAAAGTAGAAGCCGCTCAGGAATGTAGTTCCTGCCGCAATTGCCGCCGCCCAAATGACGACCACCGCCCGTGGGCGCACCGGCGCGACCCAAAGCATAACCGGCAAAACCACGGCCGCCACTAGCCCGAGCGAGAACTGCGTTCCGGCCGCCAGTGACACCGACAACCCCAGCAGCAAAATACGTCGCGCATTCCACAGGATAACTTCCCGCGGCGCATATAGAGTGTGCGCCACCGCAATCCCCGTAAAGACGATCCCGAAAACGCCCCAAACCCCACTCATCTCGCCGAAGCTCTCGGCTCCGGCCGTCCCCAGAATCATTCCGGGAGAGAAACAATAGAGCGTGAGCGCAATGTAGCCGCCTGCGTTCCCGTAAAGGCGGCGCGACACATACCATAGCGAGGCTCCCAACATCGCGCCAAAAAATAAATACGGAGTCGCCTCCCATACTTGTCCAAGCGGCGAATCCGCCGCCAGAGCCTTCGGCTGTGCGAGCACCGGCGCCGCGGCAATCAGATAATAGAAAGGCGAGCGGTCCACATCGTATCCGTCGCGTACCCGCAAATGTCCCGCTCTTCCCGCGGATGGCAGGCCCGTTACTGCTTCCGCGCGCAACGCCTCCGGCGTCCCGGCGATCACGCCACCCTTCCACTGGCCCAGACCATCGTAGATGCACAACGCATGGTCAGAGTCAGGTAGAAATCCGTGTTTCGTCTCTGCGCGGATCAACCAAACACACTGCACCAAAAAGGCGAGCAGCAACGCGCCCGCAATGAACTGCGGCTTGCCAATCGAGTCCGGGTCGAGAAATCGGCGTGTCAAGCTCAAACCGAGTGTTTTACCATGTCGAGGACGCTAATGGATACCGATCCCGTCATACCCGTCGATTCTCGGCCCGACTCGCAGACTGAAGCGCTGTCTGAAGTGCAGTCTGAAGAGCGGTGTGAGCCGCCGTCTCCGCCGCTCGCCGATACATCAACCGACCGGCAAACCGGAGCGCCCGGGTCGCAGTCCGATTCGCACCTCATCTCAACCTCCTCGCCAGTTCTCGCGGCGAATTCGCTGCTGGCGCGGCCCACGGAAATCCCCCGCGAGTCCATGCTCTCACCGCTCGCCGAAATCTTCGTCAGCCCCCAGGGTCTTTATCCGGCTACGCGCTGGCTCATCTATCTCGTACTCGCCTATCTGACGTTCGAGCTTTTGAATTTTCTCCTCAGCGGCCTGCAGCCGAGCCGCCTGCCACTCTGGTGGACGATGGTGGTCGAAGCCCGCATGATGCTGGCCGCCGTTCTGCCCGCATTCGTGATGGCGCGTATTGAGGGTCACCCCTTCGGCGATTTTGGTCTGCCCGCGAAGCGGGCTTTTCGCCGCGACTTTTGCATGGGAGCAATCTGGGGTATTCTCGCGCTAACCGCACTCATGCTCGTACTCGCCGCAGCCGGAGCGTTCTCTCTCGGCTCGCTGAACCTGCACGGCATGCGTGTTTTAAAATTCGCTTTTTACTACGCTGTATTTTTCTTGATTGCCGCCTTCTTCGAAGACTTTCTATTCCGCGGCTATTCGCAGTGGGCGCTTTCCAGGGGAATGCACTTCTGGCCCGCGGCCGCCTTGCTCTCCGTCCTCTTCGGAGCAATACATCTGGCCAATCCCGGCGAAGCAAAAATCGGCATTGCGGCCGTAGTCGTCATCGGTTTTTTTTTCTGTCTGACGCTCCGCCGCACCGGAACCCTCTGGTTCGCCGTCGGCTTTCACATGGCTTGGGATTGGGGGGAAAGCTATCTCTATTCCGTGCCCGACAGCGGAGGCACCGCTCCCGGCCACCTGTTGCACTCAACCTTTCACGGTCCCGATTGGCTAACCGGAGGTTCAGTCGGCCCGGAGGGCAGTTATCTGCTGTTCCTGCTGATCGCGGCTCTCTGGATTTTGTTCTCGCGTGCCTATCCCACCGTGAAGTACCGCGAGTAGTAAATGAACAATCACCGCGAACTGTCGGGGGATCGCGCCCCCGTACCCTAAATGTCCAGGTTCTTCACATCCAGCGCATTCTCTTCAATAAACTTGCGCCGTCCCTCGACATCCTCGCCCATCAGCGTCGTGAAAATCGTCTCGCACTCCGCAAGATCCTCCAGCCTCACCGACAGCAGCGTGCGCCGCTCCGGATCCATCGTCGTCTCCCAGAGTTGCTCGGCTGTCATTTCACCGAGGCCCTTGTAGCGCTGAATCGTATACTCGCGCCGGCCCTCGTTTAGAACATAATCAAAAAGCTCGCGCGCTGTCGCCTTCTCCACAATCTCCGGCTCCTTGCCTCGCCGCGCTGGTGCTTTCGCTGATTTCTTTTCGGCCTTCCCGGTCTCGCTCGCCTCCGCCTCCGCGGCCTCGCCTTCAGCCGCTTCGTCAGCCTGAGCCCCTCCGTCGCCAGCCTTCGCAGCCCGCGGCATGCTCTCCACCACGAACGGCGGTTCGAGATATTCCGCAATCTGCTTGAACTTCGAAATCAGCTGCCTTCCTTCCGGAGTCGACGCCAGTTCCCAGTTGACGACGTGCTCCGCCCCTTGCGAATTTACGTACATCACTTCCCAAAGGTTGTGCTCTTCGTCAAAGCGCATTTCCACGCTCTTCAGCTT
>JBAWAI010000211.1:0-2681 GCA_049589215.1 Terriglobales bacterium
AGCGGACCCATGGGATGCGCCATGCCAAGTTTGAAGACTTCATCGACAGCCTGCGGCGTAGCAACTCCCTCCATAACGGCGAACATGGCTTCGTTGAGGAGGGGCATGAGGACTCGGTTGGAGACGAAGCCGGGAGCGTCGTTTACTTCGACTGGCGTTTTTTCGAGCTTGAGGGCGAGATCGCGGATCGTTTCGTAAGTGGCTTGCGAGGTCGCCAGGCCGCGGATTACCTCGACCAACTTCATCACCGGTACGGGATTGAAGAAGTGCATGCCGATGACTTTGTCGGGACGCTTGGTGAGGGCCGCGATTTTGGTGATCGAGATGGAAGAGGTGTTCGAGGCGAGAATGACTTCGGGCTTCAGGACGCGGTCGAGATCGCGGAAGATTTCGGATTTGATTTCGAATTTTTCGGTGGCCGCTTCGATGACGAAATCGCACTCGGCTAACTGAGACCGATCAAGCACGGACTTGATGCGGCTGAGCGTTGCGGCTTTGTCAGCTGCGGTAATTTTGTCTTTCGCAACTTCGCGGTCGAGATTTTTACCGATCGTCTCGAGGCCGCGATCGATGAAGCGCTGCTCGACGTCGCATAGAACCACGTTGAAACCGCTGCGCGCGAAAACGTGGGCGATGCCGTTACCCATGGTGCCTGCGCCGATGACGCCTACGCGTTCGATTGCCATGATTGCCTACTTCTCGGACGCAACCTTGATACGCGTCTCTGCTCGCTCCAAAGCATCTTCGGCGCGGTCGTAGTCGACTTCGGGGTTGTTGCTCTTCAGCAACTCTTCGGCTTTTGCTTTGGCCTTTTCAGCGCGGGCTACGTCGATGTCCTGTGGGCGCTCGGCGGTTTCGGCGAGGATGGTGACTTTGTCGGGCAGAACCTCGGCAAATCCCCACGCGACGGCCAGCGTGTGGGTCGTTCCGCCGGCGCGGTAGGTGAGAGCGCCGGCTTTCAACTCTGTGATGAGTGGCGCGTGGCCGGGAAGAATTCCAAGGTAGCCGTTCTGCCCAGGAATCTGCGCCTCTTCGGCGGCAACGTCCTTCACCACCTGTTTTTCAGGGGTGACGATCTCGAGTTTGAAAGTTTCTGGCATTTCAGTTGTCAGCTATCAGTCGTCAGTTATCAGTTAGACCCCAAAGAGGCTGGCCAGCGGCGACTTACTTCATATGTTACGCCGCTACCGCCTTCATCTTCTCCGCCGTTTCCAGCACTTCTTCGATGGTGCCTTTCATATAGAACGCCTGCTCCGGAATGTCGTCGTATTTGCCTTCTACAATGCCACGGAAACCCTTTACGGTTTCGGCGATCTTCACGTAGCGTCCCGGAGTGCCGGTGAATTGCTCGGCGACAAAGAACGGCTGCGACAGGAATTTCTGGATCTTGCGTGCGCGCGCGACTGTCACCTTCTGATCTTCGCTCAGTTCGTCGATGCCGAGGATGGCGATGATATCTTGCAGATCTTTGTAAGTCTGTAGCGTCTTCTTTACCATCTGCGCGACGTCGTAATGATCCTGGCCGACGATGCGCGGATCGAGAATGCGCGAGGTTGAGGCCAGCGGATCGACGGCGGGATAAATTCCGATTTCCGTGAGCGCACGTGAAAGCACCGTGGTCGCGTCGAGGTGAGCAAAAGTGGTTGCAGGCGCCGGGTCGGTAAGATCGTCGGCGGGCACATAGATGGCCTGCACGGATGTTACTGAACCCTTCTTAGTCGAAGTAATTCGCTCTTGTAACTCACCCATTTCGGTGGCTAAGTTGGGTTGATAACCCACCGCGCTCGGCATACGGCCAAGCAGCGCCGATACTTCGGATCCGGCCTGGGTGAAACGGAAGATGTTGTCGATGAAGAGTAGCGTGTCACTGCCCTCTTCGTCGCGGAAAAATTCAGCGACCGTGAGCGCGGTCAGCGCCACGCGCAGGCGGGCTCCTGGAGGCTCCGTCATCTGACCATAGATCAGCGCGGCTTTTGACTCTGCCGGCTTGCCGGGCTTGATAACGCCCGACTCACTCATTTCGAGCCAAAGGTCATTGCCTTCGCGCGTGCGCTCACCGACTCCGGCGAACACGGAGAAACCGCCGTGCTGCTTGGCGACGTTGTTGATGAGTTCCATGATGACGACGGTCTTGCCGACGCCTGCGCCGCCAAACAGGCCGATTTTGCCGCCTTTGAGAAAGGGCTGAATCAGGTCAACGACCTTCACTCCGGTCTCGAACATTTCAGCGCTGGTCGACTGCTCGTCGAATGCGGGCGCGAGCCGGTGAATCGGCATGCGCTTATCGCAAGCGATCGGGCCGAGGTTGTCGACGGGCTCGCCGATGACGTTCATGACGCGGCCAAGTGTTCCGCGGCCGACGGGAACCGAGATGGGTCCGCCGAGATCGATGGCGTTCATGCCGCGCACCATGCCGTCGGTGGGCTGCATAGCAACGCAGCGCACGCGGCCTTCGCCGAGGTGCTGTTGCACTTCGAGGATGACGTTGATGGGCATGGGAACGGTGAAGCCGTCGCTGACGACGCGCAGGGCTTCGTAAATAGGAGGCATGTTGGCCTCGACGAATTGCACGTCGACGGCGGGGCCGGCGACCTGGATTACGTGTCCGATATTTTCTGGCATAAAAACCTCAGCTCTTAGCTATTAGCTCCAAGTTTTAAGCTCTCAGCTCTAAGCAATCT
>JBAWAI010000212.1:0-5121 GCA_049589215.1 Terriglobales bacterium
CGCGCGGCCCAACCCGACTGGCAGGCCTGGGGCGTTCGGAATCGCATTCACGTTCTGAAACGCTTCCAGCAAATTCTCCTGAGCCGGAAGTCCGATGTTGCCCGGCGGATCACACAGGAAGCGGGCAAGCCACAGGCAGAGGCGCTAACCACGGAAGTTCTTGTCGTTCTCGATGCCGCGCGTTTTCTGATCGAAAACGGATTTGGCTTGCTCAGGGATGAGCGTCTACCGCACGGCAACCTAGTTCTCAAGGCCAAGTCGGGCCGGATTGTGCGCGAGCCCTACGGCGTCATCGGTATCATCTCGCCGTGGAATTATCCCTTTTCAATTCCAGCCACCGAGGTGATGGCTGCACTCGTGGCTGGCAATGCGGTGGTACTCAAGCCCTCGGAGCTGACTCCGCTGATTGGGCTCGAACTTGAAAAGCTGCTGCGCCAAGCCGGTGTGCCGGACGATATCTTTCAGGTTGTGGCGGGCGATGGCGCGACTGGAGCAGCGTTAATACAAGACGATATTGACAAGCTGGTATTTACAGGAAGCGTCGCTACCGGGCGGCGCATCGCCGAAACGGCTGCCCAGCGCCCGCTTCCCGTGGTTCTCGAACTGGGTGGCAAGGATCCTATGCTCGTGCTTGATGATGCCGATGTTGACGTTGCGTCGAGCGGCGCAGTTTGGGGAGCTTTCGTTAATGCCGGCCAGACCTGTCTATCGGTGGAGCGCTGCTATGTGCATCGCAGTTTGTATTCCGCATTCATTGAGGCCTGCACCGCAAAGGCGCGCAAACTTCGTGTCGGCAACGGGCTCGATCCCTCTACCGAAATCGGTCCGATGATCGATGAGCGGCAGGTTCGTGTGGTCGAGGCGCACCTGGAAGACGCCAAAGCGCGTGGCGCGCGCGTGCTTGCGGGCGGTGCGCGCCTCAGCGACCTTGGCCCAACATTTTTTGCGCCGGCGGTGATCGGCGACGTCGATCACGGCATGCGCATCATGCGGGAAGAAACCTTCGGCCCGGTCCTGCCGATTATGCCCTTTGATGATGACGCCGAAGCGGTGCGCCTCGCCAATGACAGCGACTACGGTCTGGCTGCAAGCGTATGGACGCGGGACCGCGCCCGCGGCGAACGCCTTGCCCGCCGCATCAACGCCGGGACCGTGATGGTGAATGACGTTGTCTCATGCTTCAGCATCAGCGAAGCGCCGCATGGAGGCGTGAAAGCGAGCGGCCTTGGCCGCACTCACGGACGTTGGGGGCTCGAGGAGATGGTGCGCGTGAAATACCTTGATACCGACCGGATTCCGCGCATAAAGAAACCCTGGTGGTTTGGCTACGGACGTGGCTTTGCCAGCGAGATGGAAGCATTTCTCGACTTGCTGTACAGTCAACCATTGCGCGAAAAAGCGAAAGCCGCTGTGCGTTCCGCGGGAGCGTTGTGGCGGAGGAAGCTCTGAGAGACGCTCTTGGTTCTCAGTTAAGATGCCGGAGCTGGAAAGTTGGGAGCTCCACTCTTAGACTGAACTGAAACAGGCTGCGGCAAATATTTGACGACTGGGCGCTGAAAACCGAAAACAAAGAACTAAAAACCGAAAGCAAAGAACTGACAACCGACCGACCAACCGAGAACGAACCCATGTCTACCGATCGCACTCTGCTTCGCCACACACTTGCTACGCTCGCCTACCGCGGAGGAAAAACCATTCGCGGCGCGGCACCCGAATTTCAAAGCTACGGGGCTCCTGATACTGCACGCACGCCCGCCAAAATTCTTGCACACATCGGCGACCTCATGGACTGGGCTCTCTCGATGGCCGACGGCAGCCGCAAGTGGCACGACTCGACGCCGCTACCGTGGGACGAGGAAGGGGCGCGCTTCCACGCAGCGGTGAAGAAGTTCGATGACTATCTTGCCTCGGATCAGCCTCTCCAGGTCACGCCAGAGAAGCTTTTTCAGGGCCCGATCGCTGATGCGCTGACGCACGTCGGCCAATTGGCTATGCTGCGCCGGTTGGCCGGTTGCCCCATCAAGGGCGAAAATTATTTTGCCGCGGAGATCACCACCGGCCGCGTCGGGGCCGACCAGGCCGCCCCTCGAAAGCCGTTTGACTAAACGTCGTGGGTTTTCGCCTCGACGAAATGAAGACTGTGAGATTGAAGAGATTTTGAAAACCGAAAACTGGGCTGCGAAGTGAAAACGTTGGAAGTTAAAACGTCGAACGAGCAGAACCTGCGGAATCATCACAATCTCATTGTGATCGACATCACAATGCGGTTTGCCGGTTTAAGATTAGACTAGATTTTCTTTCCCCTGCTTCGTTTCAGAAACAAGCCAACCTTTTGGGAGGGAATACCGGAGATGTCGGAAGGTCGACCGGCGCGCCGCTGGGAGCGCCATACGGTAGAAATATCAATTGCCGTTTCATTTTCTGAGGACGGCAAGCAGTGCAAAATCAGCGCGCAAGCATCGGATGTGAGCAAGGGCGGTCTCGCTTTGTTCACTACCCGAGAATTAGCGATCGGCGTCTCTTTGCGCCTGGAATTTAAGCTCCCATACTCGTCAAGTCCGCTTGTGATCCAGGGTGTCGTCAGAACCCGCAGTGGATTCAACTATGGCATTGAATTCGTCAGTCCAACGCCTGACCATCAGGAAATTATCGAGCGCGCCTGTAGAGTATTCTCGTTGCTGAGTTGAGCGTTCAGTTCAATATTCGAAATGTCGAGTTTAATTTCGCGATGAAAATCTGAACCCCGTTTTGGCGAGTTCAATTAGCCCCTATCAGGTTCAGGCGCGAATTACGGATACCTCCGCTCCGCTTCAAAAAAGGTAAAATAAGTCGGGAATTCGTCCGACCGGAGAGAATCGTGTCTACAGGTGAACCGGCAACCGCGCCAGCAACTAACGTTCCGCAGCTCCCGAACCACAAAGTAAAGCTCAAGAAGCCGGGGCAGCGCGCCTGCAACGAAAAAAACGAGAAGGGAAAATTCTGCGGCGGCCACTTAAAGCGCTGGTTCTATGTCGACGATGTGCTGGAGCGCGAATGCGGATGCGCAGAAAAGGCCTGGGGATCGAATACCGAAGTCTATCGCTGCGAATTCTGTCAGACGCTTTACCTGCCGAACCCGGAGGACGCAAGCGGCGTCAACGTCGGCGGGGTGGGCCAGTTCTCGATCTTCGGTTTGACGATTGTGCCCAAGGAAGAAAAGAAGTCGTAGAGGCCGAGTACTCGGCATGCATGGTGCGCCTTGGCCGCGAATGTGTCGAAATCGTTTTCGAGGTGTGACGGAAAGTTTGCGGCGACTACGTTACCAAGCAAACAACTAATTGAGAACGACGAACGACACGATGAATGTCTCCGAACTCATCTACGACTGGAACGGCCTCTACCCGCCATCGCTGCGACTGCCCGGTCCGGTTCTTCTGACCGATGAGACTCTGCGCGACGGCTTGCAATCGCCGTCCGTGCGCGATCCTTCGATTGAGCAGAAACTCGAAATCCTGCACTTGATGGAGTCGCTCGGCATCAACTCGCTCGATCTCGGATTGCCCGGGGCGGGGCCGCGCGCGGTCGAGCATGTTACCGCGCTGGCCCGCGAAATCGTCGCGCATAAGATGAAGATCCGCCCCTATTGTGCGGCTCGCACTCACGAAAACGATATTCGACCCATTGCCGAGATCACGCAGAAGACGGGCCTGCCGATCGAGGTCGCGTCGTTCATCGGTTCGAGCCCCATTCGCAGCTTTACCGAGGGCTGGTCCATCGAGTTTCTCCTTGAAACCACGGAAAAGGCTGTCAAATACGCGGTTGCGCAGGGCCTTCAAGTCATGTACGTCACCGAGGACACGACGCGTTCGGATCCCGAAACCGTGAAGCGGTTGAACGCGACTGCCATCCGCAACGGTGCGCGCGCCATCGTACTCTGCGATACCGCTGGTCATGCGACGCCTGCCGGAGCGTTTGCCCTTGTCAAATTTGTGATCGAGGAAGTGATCAAACCTTCCGGCGAAAAGATTCGACTCGACTGGCATGGGCACTCCGACCGCGGACTTGCGATAGCCAACTCGTTGGCAGCGCTCATCGCCGGGGCCGATTGCGTTCACGCCACCGCGCTCGGTATCGGCGAGCGCGTAGGCAACACGCAAATGGATCAGATGCTGGTTAATCTCAAGCTCATGGGCGTTGCGCCTTGGGCTGAGCAGGACCTGACCAAACTCAAACGCTATTGCGAAGTTGTTTCCGAAGCGACCGGCGTTCCCATACCCGCCAATTATCCGGTGGTTGGCGACGATGCCTTCCGCACTGCAACCGGCGTGCACGCGGCCGCCGTGATCAAGGCTTATAAGAAAAACAATATCGAACTTGCCAACACGGTTTATTCGGGCGTACCATCCCACGTCTTCGGAATGGAACAGGTTATCGACATCGGCCCGATGAGCGGGAAGTCGAATGTTCTTTTCTGGCTCGAACATCGCGGTCTGGCGGTGGATGACGAACTCGTCGATCGCATCTACCAACGCGCGAAAGCGAGCGACCATACGTTGACTGAGGCTGAGATCAGGGAGTGCCTCCAGCCGGTGCAGTAGTCGTTGAGAGTGGTCTCCGTCAAACCGAAAATTGGTTCAGTCCGCCGCTTTCGCCCCATGCTTGCGTCCCAAGACCGCCAATCCATTTTCCAAATCGGCGATCAAATCATCGACGCTCTCGATCCCCACTGAGAGCCGGATCATTTGTTCGGTGACGCCCATCTTCTGGCGCAGCTCCGCGTCGATCATGGCATGTGAAGTCAGCACCGGAATCGATACCAGTGACTCGACGCCTCCCAGGCTGGGCGCGAGCGTGAACAGATTCAGTGCTTCTGTCAGTCGGCAGGCGTCAGCGCCGTTGCCCTCAACCTCGAAGCTGAGAACCCCACCCGCGCCCGCGAGCTGTTTCTTGGCCACTTCATAATCCACGTGTCCCTTCAGCATCGGATAATGCACGCAGGCCACTTTGGGGTGCTTGCTTAAAAATTCTGCAACCCGCAGCGCGCTCTGGTTCTGGCGTTCCACGCGCACCGCCAAGGTTTTCATGCCGCGCAAAAGCAAAAACGCCGCATGCGGATCCATGCAGCAACCGAGAGTCGTTCGC
>JBAWAI010000213.1:0-19212 GCA_049589215.1 Terriglobales bacterium
CCGGAATACCGCTCAGCCAGTATTCCGTCGCTGATATACGGCGCGAGTTCCTCACCGAAAAGAGTTGTGCGCCACACTGCACAGTGTCCTGCGTACACCAGGTTTCGTACATGGACCACTGGCGCGCTCCGCAGACGATTCGAGCTCCACAATCCTCCGTCGATGCCGGACAACTTGTACAGATCGAGTAGGGGATCTTCGGTTCTGCTCTTCAGAAAGTGAATGGTGGTTTCGGATCTCGACCCATCAGGACTGTCGATCGCCATCAGCGACTTAGTTTCAAGTTCGTCATGCAAGCAGTTTGTTGAAAGCCGAGTCGTAATCGCGGTTGCCAATTCGGGGTGCGATCTGGCTGAGCCGCAAGAATGTGTCTAAACCGCGAATGTTATAATCGGTGCTGCCCTTCTGAGAGTTTTCCCAACAAGCGGGCGCGTAGCTCAACTGGCAGAGCAACTGACTCTTAATCAGTAGGTTGTAGGTTCGATTCCTACCGCGCTCACCACTCCTTAAAGCACTTGAGGGTTTGTCTGCGATGGATCACGGGTAAAGCCCCACGAAGTTGCCGTGTGCCGTGTGAATGGAGCGTTGCGCATCAGTGTTTGTTGTGCACCGGCGGCATGTCTACCAGATAGAGACATGCGTGCCGGTCGCTGATCTGGTGAGTCACTACTTGATTTCGTTCGACAGTAGCGTCCGGGCAATTGTCACGATATCTTCCCGCGAGCCGCGGAACGCCCAGAGTTGCGAACGATCCTCCATGTGGTTGAGTCCGGTGCATCCACCAATCGCCGGCGAGTGGTATTCCATTTCGCTGAACATTCCCCAGCGACTGTTCACGCTGCACGCTTGCGTCGAATAGCCTCGATCTTCGGGCTCGGTCCAGGGCACATCGGCGTATTCTCCCGACGGGTTGACGAAGAAATTCCGCACGATGAGAGCGTGCTTTTTACCCGTGGCATAGATATAACCAATACGCCCGGTGGTTACCGCTGCGCGCACTCCGATCTTATGTTCGCCGGTGGCTCGCATCTTGAAGCGCACGAGTCGATCGGTGAGCGCAAGTTCGCCGGGAGGAGTGTTAAGCAGTCCAAAATAAATTCTCGGGTCGGCTTTGGAGTAGGTCGGAATAAAAAGTTCCCCCTGATGCGGCATCTGGGTGAGGCTCCAAAGGCCAACCAGGGGAACTCCATCGGGATTTGGATCTAGAACTCTTAAGGAAGTCAGCAGAGTGTGCCCCGCGTACTCGATCGGACCGAGGCGAGTCTGCGTGTCATTGCGCAAAGGATTGGGCGCGGCTGCGAGCGATTTTGTGATCTCGAGTTCCGCTCTTTTCCGGGATCGAAAGGCGTCGATTTTCAGACGGTTCGTGAGCTTCACGCCGTTTGTCGTTTTCGTCAGCTCGTAATTGCCTGGATCTAGAGAGCGGGGCTGCCAATAGCCGGAAATATCGATGTTCGGATATTGCGGGAAAAAGAAATCGAGTTCCGGTCCCAGCCAGGTTCTGTCGCCGCCAGAATTTTGCCAATCGTCGCTCGCATAGTAGGCGCGGGCGGATTCGACATTGTTGAGCACCGTATTCGTCCAGAGAAAGTTTTCCTCACTGCCGGGTGCGAACACCCCTAGAATTCGGCCTCCGTAGGGCAAAATCAGTACTCGGGTTCCATCCTGGGTTTGGTATAGCTCGGAAGACTTGCCGACCGCATTCAGCGTCGCGATGAGATCCTGAAGCATTTAACTGCCACCTATATTCCGGGAATATAACCTTTGCCAAAAGTGTTCGTGGACTCTGCCCTGAAATCGGAGACGAGGGACATCAGAGCTGTTGTTCCACCATCAGCGACGATCGTCTGGCCGACGATGAACGAAGCATCATCCGAGCACAAGAAAGCCGCCAGCCTCGCGATATCTAACGGTTCACCGCAGCGCGCAACAGGAATTGCCTTGTAGCCAGCCTCTGCCGCAACCTCTTTCGTGAATCCAGGGATGCACTTGAAATAGTTCTCGACCGTGACCCACCCCGGCGCAATTGCGTTTACGCGAATGCCCTTGTAGGCCAGTTCAACGGCCAGGGATCGCGTGTAGGCAATGATCGCGCCCTTGGTTGCCGCGTAAACCGTATGCTCGGGTACTCCTTGCAGCCCGTGGACGGAGGACATATTGCAAATCGTGCCCCCGCCTCGCCGCAACATGTCCTCTACCACCGCTTGTGTGAGAAAGTACTGTCCGCGGAAGTTGATGTGAAACATCTTGTCGAATTGTTCGGGAGTGACTTTCAGGAACGGCCGGTTCATCGTGACCCCGGCATTGTTGACAAGACAATTCACGCCGCCCAGGAACTCTGCGGCTTGATCAGCCAGCAACCTGACTTGTTCGAGCGAATCAAAGTCCGCTTGAAATGCGGTGGAACGCCGCCCCATCGCCGTTACTTCCTCGACGGCAGCCTTCACCCCGGAATCGCTTTGCACATAATGGAAGACGACATCGGCGCCCTGCCGGGCGAACTCGAGTCCAATCTCATGTCCGATCCCGGTGTCAGAGCCGGTGACCAGCGCTTTCTTTCCCTGCAATCTCTGTTCTTGAGGCATGAAGACCAACCAGGCTATGGATTTTGTGAGTAGTGGCAGAACAACGACTGCGCGCCGGTAGACGGCCAACCACTTTCCCGCTGGATTACCATAGCATCCGAAAACTGTTCCTGTCGTCCAGCACACTCTAGGTTGCGAGCCGCGATATTGTCAACAACAATGTCAACTAGGAACCAAGCTGCGATCTTGATATGCGCGTAGGGAAATTGTCCGTGAAATGGTCAAAAATACGTTGCAGCCAATCGGGCTACGATGTCGCGTAACCCGGCATCAACGCGTGAAGCGCGGCTCATCCATGCCGTCGACGCCCGCCCTCAGGCAAAATAAATCTCCCGATTGCGGGTGCCTGCGCTTATCTTCTTCGCTCAATCCCAAAGCGGCCGATGTGATGTAGAGTTCATCCAGCCGCTCGCCCCCAAACGCGCAACTGGTAGGGTTGGCCACTGGCAACCGGTACTCTCGGTCGACTTTTCCGTCTGGGTTATAACGAACAACCCTCCACCCTCCGCAATAGGCGCTCCACACGAATCCTTCGGTATCGACGGCCAGTCCATCGGGTATTCCGCCTTCGGGGGACGTCTGTACAAACATTCTGCGATTTAGAATCTTGCCCGACTCCGCGGAGTAGTCATACGCATAAATGCAATATCGAAAAGAGTCGGTAAAATACATTATCTTTCGATCAGGACTCCAGCCGATCCCATTTGCCACTGTAATGTCCTTGTCCATGAGTTGGCACGAATCGCCCTGAAGGCAGTAGAGTTCGCCATCCGGCCCCTTGGGGTTGGCCTCGTTCAATGTGCCAACCCAAAACCGGCCCTGGCCGTCCATTGCCGCGTCGTTGAAGCGAATTCCTGTGCGGCCGGCGAGCGGATCACAAAACGGCTCGAATGTCTTCCGCTCGATGTCCCAGTTCGCCAACCCGTTAGCGGTGGCCGCGATGAATCCGCCGTTCTTGCGGATGCCAAGTGCCATTACCGGCATGCCCGTATCAAAGATTTCGAGGTGCCGTGTTTGCGGAGAGAAGCGGAGGATTTGATACTCCCCGATAAAGTTCACCCAATAGAGGAACCCTTCCTGTGAGTGCCAGACTGGACCCTCCCCGATCACATTGCGGACCTCAAGAACGTGTTCGACTTCAGCCATAGTACGCTGCCTTCTTCCTTATCTTTCTTAGACGTCCGATCCAGAGGTCGACAGCATGATGAAACCTGATTAGCGTCGCTGGAATTCTGCTCCGGGCACGCACACTCTACGTTGCCTGCGCAATTATTGTCAACAATAATGTTGACCGCGGAGAATATGTTCGGAGATAATTCGCATCACGCTCTAACGCTGCCACCCATGAAGATCACTGCTGTCGAAACCATCTATCTTACCCGCGGAATCAACGTTCACGTCGGGGCCATCAACTACCTTTGGGTTCGAATTCATACCGACGACGGCCTCATCGGCTTGGGAGAAAGCTACCCGAACGCCGAGGCAGAGGCAGCCATTGTGCATACGCGGCTGGCCGCCGTACTTTTGGGAAAAGATCCGAGCGCGATCGATCGACTGTGGGCGGATATGTTTCTTGCCGTTTCGTATAGCGGATGGGCAGGATCGGAAATGCGCGCCATCAGCGCGGTCGACATCGCGCTCTGGGATTTGCTCGGCAAGGCCACTGGACAGCCGATCTACAAGTTGTTGGGCGGAGCGTCCCGTCAGTCCATTCGGATCTACAACACCTGCTACGATCATTTAGATTTCAACCGCGAGCCAGCGCGACTGGCGGGTGAACTTCTGAAGAGCAACATCAAGGCCATGAAAATCTGGCCATTCGATCAAATTGCCAGAGCGAACCACGGGAATCACATTTCCGCGGAGGAAATACGCCGCGGAGCCGAACCGTTGCGCCTGATTCGGGAGGAATTCGGCGATTCAATCGAAGTGGCAATCGAGTTTCACGGTTTCTGGAACCTGCCCAGCGCTATCAAAATCGCAGCCGCTCTGGAGCCTTACAAACCGATGTGGCTGGAGGAGATGTTGCCGCAGGACAATCTCGCCGCCTATGCAGAACTGGCGCGATCCACGGATATTCCGCTGTGCTTAAGTGAGCGCCTCATGACGCGGTGGGCGTTTCGCGAGCTTCTGGAAAATCGCGCGGGCTCCATCATCATGCCGGATGTCTCCTGGTGTGGTGGCATTTCCGAGGCCAAGAAAATTGCAACGATGGCGGAGACCTACTATCTACCGATTGCTCCGCACAACTGCGGTGGCCCCATCCTGCACTTTGCGACCGCACACCTCTCGGCTAATGTGACGAACTTGTACATTATGGAAAGTGTGCGGCGCCACTATAGCGAAGAGTACGACGGGTTGGTTACGCGAAAGCTGGTCGCAAATGCGACTGGCGAGCTGCCATTGCCTCCAGGGCCGGGTCTCGGGGTTGATCTGAGCGCCGACGTGCTTGCGCGCAAGGATGCCATCATTAAGCGGTCATCGCTTTAGATGATCTGGATCTTAATGCGCACGTAGTCTCTAGGCGGCGGTTTCAGGTTCGTCGTTGAGCATCGCCAGCAGAGTTCCCACGGGTACCTTGACGCCCAGCTTGACCTGGATCGGGCCAAGGTAGCCCTTTCCCATCGACTCCACTTCCATTTCGATCTTATCGGTCTCGACGGTGAACAATGCATCGCCCTTCTCGACAAATTCGCCCGGTTTCTTGAGCCAGCTAATCACCGATCCCTCTTCCATCGTGAGACCGAGCTGCGGCATAACAATTTTGTACGCCATCGCTAACACTTTCTCCTTTGCTGCTTCATCATGTCGTGCACTTCCTTAATAATGCGGTCGACCGTCGGAATCATTTGATTTTCGAGAATCGGGTTGAATGGATTCGGAACTCCAAGCGAGCAAATTCGCTTGGGAGTTACTTGTAGTTCGTTAAAGCAGTCTTCGACCGCGATCGCGATAAGTTCGCCTGCGAAACTGCAATAAGACGGAGATTCGTCAACGACCACCAGCCTGCCTGTCTTCTTGATGGATGCCGTGATCTTATTCCGATCAAGTGGAACAATAGTGCGGGGATCAATCAATTCAACCGAAATGCCTTCTTCCGCGAGCTTCGCCGACGCCTTCCCCGCCGGGTCCAGCATCTTGGACATGGCCACCATGGTCAGATCTTTACCTTCGCGTACGATGCGCGCGTCTCCGAAGGGAATCAGATACTCTTCTTCAGGCACAACTCCCTTGGTGTTATAGAGCGACTTATGTTCGATTACCGCGACCGGCCCGGGATCTCGAAGCGCAGTCTTGAAAAGTCCTTTCAAGTCATAAGGTGTAGAAGGAAGGACTACTTTCAATCCGGGAGTATTTGCAAACCAGTTATAAAATGTGTGCGAATGGTGTGCGCCGGCGCTGCGTACCGATCCCATGGCTCCTCGGATCACGACCGGTGCTTTGATCTTGCCATTGGACATGTAGGAAATATTGGCGGCCTGCTGGACAATTTGAGTAAGGGCTTCAAGTGCAAAATCTAGAAACACTTCATCGACTACCGTGCGCGTGCCGGCCATGGCGGCGCCAATCGCTGCGCCCGTGGCCCCCAGTTCGCAGATGCCCGTGTCGCGCAGTCGATCATCGCCAAATTCTTTCCAGAGCCCGCGGGTTTGGCGAAAGTTGCCGCCGCGCGAACCGATGCCTTGCCCGATATACACGATGCTGTCGTCTCTGCGCATCTCCTCGCGCAGAGCTTCGACTCCCGCATCCCCATAGGTGATCACCCGGCCTTGCTCTGACATTTGTTCTCCTCAGCTAAAACACATGCTCGTTGACCGATTCCGCCAATGGTTCAGGACTCTTCTCGGCGAATTCGACGGCCTCATCGATCAGGCGCTCTACCTCCTGGTCGGCGGCTTGCAGTTCCTTTTCATTTACTGCACCCGAGTCGAGCAGTCGCTTGCGGGCGATTTTTACGGCGTCTTTCTGCTTCCACTCCAGAACCTCCTCTCGAGTTCGATAATCCGTGCCAGGGTCGCCTTCATGATGGCCGACATAGCGGTAGGTCTTGCACTCGACCAGCGTAGGGCCTCCATCCCGGCGGGCGCGCTCGATCGCTGCTTCCGCGACTTCATGGACTGCAACTACATCCTGCCCGTCGACTTCGACACCCAACATTCCATATGCCGCCGCACGGCTGGCCACACTGGTGTTCTTAGTGGCACGCCGAAAGGCCATTTCCGTCGCATATAAGTTGTTCTCGCATACATAAACGATCGGCAAGTTCCAGACTGCGCCGAGATTGACTGCCTCATGAAATGAGCCGCTGTTGACGGCTCCATCGCCGAAAAAGCAGACCACAACCTGCGACTTCTTTTTTAGCTTTGCGCTGAGCGCAGCTCCGGTGGCCAACGGAATCGGAGCGCCAACAATTCCGTTGGTGCCCATGAATCCATATTCGGGCGCATACATGTGCATGCTCCCACCGCGCCCGCCCGAACTTCCCGTCGCTTTACCCCAGAGTTCTGCAAGTACAATTCTCGCTGGCACGCCTTTGGCCAGTGCGTGACCGTGCCCGCGGTGGGTGCTGAAGACCAGATCCTCTACATCAAGATGGGAGCATACGCCCACCGCGACCGCTTCTTCTCCGACATATAAGTGAACAAATCCGGGAAGTCTGCCGTTACGGTACAGCTCCTGAACCTTGAGTTCGAAGAGTCTTAGTTCCAGCACTTTCTTATAACAGGACAACATTAGTTCCCGTGAGATCTGCTCCGCCTGAACTTGCTCCGACATGATGAAAGCCTCCCGACATTATTGCGACAGCGGTAATTTCTGCGGTGCTCGCTCGCGCTGCGAACGGTAGACGGCGGTGAATAGCTCCACCACTCGACGTCCAGCTTCGGCATCGACCATAGGTTCGCGACCTCCCAATATTGCGTCGAGAAAATCTGCAATCTGCACCTGGTGGTAGTGAGTCATCACGTTCCAAGGCCGAGACCGATCTTCAAGATTCCACGATTCGAGCTTGTTTTCTTCCCCCGGCACTGTCCAAATATCGTTGAAAGGTGGATCCATTTTTTCCGTGACACCAGAAATAAATGGAGAGCCGCTGTCTGTCTCCGCTCCAACGGACGCGCCCGACGAGCCGTGAATGTGAATCTTTCCCCACAATCCCGGGCGCTGCGAGTTACTGAGTACGATTGAACCCATCCCTCCATTTTTAAAGCGAACGGAAGCCACGACGGTGTCGTCAACTTCTATACCCGGATGGTTATAGGTATCCCAGTAACCATGCAATTCGACGGCGGGTCCCATGAACCAACTCATCAAGTCGAGATAGTGCGGCGCCTGGCTGACTACTACTCCGCCACCTTCACCCGCCCAGGTTCCGCGCCACGGATCGGAGCGGTAATAAGCCGGCTCGCGCCACCCGAGCATCGTTACAATTGCGAGCACGGGTTTGCCAAGCTTCCCGGCATCGATCGCTTCCTTCATTCGCAAAACGGGTTCATACCAGCGACGCTGACTGATGACGCCTAACTTGATTCCAGCTGCACGGGCGGTGGCGATGGCACGATCGCACGACTCAAGATCGATGGCGAGAGGCTTTTCTGAAATTGCGTGAACACCCGCGGCAGCGGCTATCTCTACCGCCGCTGGATGCTGTGTGTGCTGTGTGCAAATTGAGAGCACGTCTACTTTTTCTTTTCGCAACATCTCTGCCAGATCGGCATAAGCGTTTACCCGCAGGTTTGCGGCGAACGCTTCAGCGCGCTCAGATGAGATGTCGCACACAGCAACCAACTCCGAGTTTGGGAGCGTCTGGTACGCGAGAGCATGGGTTCCGGCGACCTTGCCGCACCCCACAATTGCAGCCTTCAGGCGAGTTGTATTTGTCTTCGGCATGAGTACGCTTCAATTACTCTTTGGCGCCGTGCTACTTGTCACTTAAGAAATCGATGTTCCGTCCGATTCGCCGGGACGGTGCCGCAGTTCCACGAGAAATCCGACTAACTCCTGGGTGTCTAGTAACGCCCAACGGGTGCCCGGGCGAATTCCCGTGCCGGACTGAAGTACGGCCACTCCGGACTTAGCCAGTTCCTGAATTACGGGATCGATGTTAGAGACCTCAAATAGAGCGTGATGAATTCCGCCTCCCGTTTCGTCGAGAAAGTCCTGGTAGGCATTGCGGCCTTCGAGCGGTTGAATCAGTTCAACCTCTACATCTCCCAGTTGCACAAATGCCTGCCTGATTCGAATATGTTCTTCCGCGCCGCGGTAGTAATACTTGGATTCGGGTCGATTCGGCCATTCGACAAAGCGAAAGGGACCAATGCCGAAGAGGGAAGTCAGGAGTTTCGTCGTTTGATTCAGATCGGAAACTACGACTCCAATCTGCACGAGACGCTTCAATTGCACCCCGGAGGGAAGGGATGCGGCCAAACTCGATGTCACTTTCTCGTCAAACGTCATCGTGCCAGATAGCCCCCATCCACTGGCAGGATGACTCCAGTTACCATCGACGATGCGTCCGACGCAAGAAACAAAGCCGGCCCCACGATCTCTTCCGGCTCTCCCACGCGGCCCAACGGAATATTGGTTACCCAGGTCTGCATCAGCTTCTTTGGGTCGAATTGCGGATCGGCCATCACCTCTTTGAGGCCTGGCGTCATGAACTGGCAGGGAGCGATGGCATTAACTCGAATACCTCGATCTGCCCATTCCAACGCAAGCTGCTTTGTCATGGCATTCACCCCGCCCTTACTCGCACAGTAGGCGTTTGCGCCACGCCCTACGCCGACCACGCCTGCTATCGACGAGAAATTCAGGATTACTCCCGATCCCTTCGCTAACATGATCCGCGCTGCCGCCTGACAACACAGAAATGTGCCGCGCAGGTTGATATCTAAAACTCGATCCCACGTCTCAAGGGGCGTTGATTCTGCCGGGTCATGTTGCGGTATGCCAGCGCAGTTCACAAGGATGTCGATGCCGCCCAACTGGCTGACCGTCGCATCCACCATCGCGGATATATCTTTGGGAATCGCAACATCGGCCTGGAGTGCAATAGCGCGTCTTCCGATTTTCCTGATTCGATCAGCCGTGCGTTGCGGGTTCTCGATGTTGAGGTCGCACGCCGCTATATCGCAGCCGTATTCGGCGAAGCCCAGCGCAATTGCTTCACCGAAGCCAACCCCCGCGCCGGTGATCAGCGCCACGCGCCCACTCAGATCAAATAATTGTCGAATGTCGATATTTGTCGCATTCATGTTTTCAGTCTCTGAAGTTGTAATTCACTTATCCTGGCGATTGTTAGTGGCTGCGGGTGCGCTTTCGAATAACAACATCTCTGATGTTCCGGACGTTTCAAGCCGGACCGGAACGCCCTCCATCTCCAATTGAATACCGGATAACTCAACGGTCTCGGCACGATTCTGGAACGTGACCTTATACATAAGCGATGCGTCGAGACCGCGGGGCATGAAACGGTAGACGGGTTCTTCATGGTTCGAAGTGCGGAACAGAGTTGCGACGCTGCGTTTTTTGTCCGTGCTTGCATATTCCAGCACGAGCCATGGCGATTCGCTGAAGTACGGTGTCTGGGGCGTGTGGTGGTAGACGACGCTATCGCGAAGAATCGGCCGCAGTTCGCTCTTGTAGAATGCAACCCCCGCGCGGATTTTGTCTCGCAAGATGGGGTTCAGTTCGGCCGACGAGGGTGCGATTCCGCGGAAGATGGGCAGGGCCATCTCTACCTGGCGGAGTTGCGAGTCAATATCGCCATCCTCGGCTAGATCCGGAACTTCAGTGCCGAATGTGCGCAATAAAATTTCCGGCGGGAGCACCCACGTCATACCGTTCAAAATCTTCGAGCCTCTCGGCTCGCGCATCCAGTCGGAGAGTTCGGTGTTGTCGAAGCGATGAAGGATGCCCCAATCCAAT
Source organism: Terriglobales bacterium (assembly GCA_049589215.1). Classification (GTDB taxonomy): domain Bacteria; phylum Acidobacteriota; class Terriglobia; order Terriglobales; family Acidobacteriaceae; genus Acidiflorens. The sequence goes on from JBAWAI010000213.1 coordinate 10,512, forward strand.
CGGCCGCCGCCGCCCGCGCAATTCTGAAAGGTTACATTGGGAAATTGCTGTCGCAGGCGATCGAACATCGCGTACAGATTCTCAACGTGACGCCATCCCGAATTCTCAACGAAACCTTCGCGAACCTGATTGCCGTCTTCTTCCACAGACATGTTGTAGTCGATGCGAAAAACGTCGAGATCATATTTCTTGATGATGCGGGCGATTTCGGATTCCATCCATTTCGCGACTACCGGATTGCCTACATCGAGATGACGCCCGTTCGCGATCGGTTTGCTATCGCGCGTCAGAATCCAGTCTGGATGCTCTTTGCGCAGCTTCGATGCGGCTCCCGCGGCCTCAATCTCAACCCACAGACCAAAACGCATGCCTTTTTTTCGCGCATACTCGCGGATCGGCTGTATGTCATTCGGCAGCCAGTTGCCCGCGTACCAGTCACCCGCGTTGTTGTACCAGACATTTGGCTCCGGCCCGTACCAACCCGCATCGATAAAAAAAGTCTCCGCGCCGATGTCGGCCGCCATGTCGATCTCTCGATCAATCCCCGCTTCGGTTTCGTGATCGACAATGTAACCACGATGATTGGCCTCTACATCGAAGACGTGTTCTGAAGGCGGGCGTGGAAGAACATCGCGGCGCACGTGATCAAGCAACGCTTGCGTGATGTGGTCTAGATCCGCCTTCATGCACAGGATATGAGTTTCCGGGGTCTTAACCGTCTCGCCAGGTTCGAGCACTCGCAGAACCGGATCGACGGAACTGGGACCCATATCGAAAAACATGCGAGCTTCGTTCGTCGGCCTGTCGACTGAGGTGGAGCGGGCAACTGGAGATTTTTCTACTTTGCTGGTAACTCGAATCTTCCAATTCGCGCTCCAGGCAAGGGAAGCCACAAACCACTCGCCGGTTGCGTTGTTGCGCGCGAAGAATGTGGGATGGCCCCACCCGGACTTGCCGCGATCCCCGGAGATGATCTTCGTTTCATTTATAACTGGGTCGAAGCGCCACGCTCCTTCATAGCCCCATTTTTCGAATTCCGCATAGCCCACGTCGTAAACGTCTTCAGACTCCGGTTGAACTCTCTCGGCGAAGTCAGGCGTGTGCCAGAGTTGTCCTGACCAAGGTGATACGTTCGAGATTGCGGTCGCGCGCTGTCCGGTATTTTCCACCTCCAGCCAGCGAACCATGACTGGGCTGCCACTGAGCAGAGTTTGAACCTTGACTCGAATCGGCCGCGCAACGCTTTCAAGCGCGACGGTGACGAGTAATCCGTCCGGATTGTGGACCTCAGATTGACGCGCTCCGATCCACTTCCACGTTCCTGAAAGCTCCTGGCCTTCCATCTCGAGTTTGAATGCGTCGATGGGCAGCGTGTCCATCTGCTGGCGTTCCGAGTCAATTTGAATGTCCGCGACGACCTGACCGCTTGATTCCCAATATCGGCTTACCCAGCGGCCATTTCTCAGTTCTTCGTCGCAGATCGTAAGTCCGGAGGTGAAACGCACGCCGGGCATCGATCCGGTCCGCACCAGGGCCGAACGCGGGCGCAATTCCGAATGTGCCGTGGCGGAGAGAAATGAGGTCGGGATAAAGAGGAGGCCCGCGCATGCCACAAGGATCGACCAGTTGCGATGACTGCCGGGAGTACGAATTATCTCGCCAGGACCTTTCATTTTGCCTTCTAACAGGTCTTAACTAACTGCACGTTCCCTCGGCTTGCAACTTGGGCACTCTGCGCTGGAAGATGGGGTTGGCAAGAAGTGAGACAGTCCAAATCCGAGCTTTCGAAGGTTATCGGACAACCCCGAAATCCACAGGAACGATACTAGACTTTCGGATATATCGTCAACAGTTTTGTTGACATAATTATTCGTCCCGCCGGTGTCCAGGCTCGATCGATTCCGGGCGTCGGGATGTTATGCCCGCCCGGCATAGCTAAGAACAGCGATGGCCACCACCAGGAAGCCGACGCCCGCAATCATCATCCTGATTGGACGCGTGCCCGTGCGCGCCCACTCACCCGTCAGTATGCCAAAGAAAGTGCTAGCTACAACAATGGACGCCAGAAACAATGGCCATCCGATTGACGCACCGAGTTCGCCGAGCTTCAACGTGGAGATACTGTACAAGATGATACTGCCAAACCACAGAAGCCCCATGCTGGCCGCGGCCAGCCAGTAGTACCACGTCCCGGGCAATCGCAACTTACCGACGCTGCCCTTTTTGCGCATCAGGATGTAACAGTAAATCACTCCCGGCAGAAGCCCGGCGTACAGACACGGCAACCACACTGCATTTGACATCATTGCAAGACTCGCACCGTGTTGTTGCGCCGCACGCTGAATGCTCCCTCCGAATGCGAGTCCAAGGTTCAGCATTGAGCCAAGAATGCCGGAAACAAACGCCAGAAGAAATCCGCCGAGAAACCCGCCCTTGTGAACCGTCGCACTTTCGCGACGAAGCGCTTCGTCCCTGCTTTTCCCGGCCAACCCGCATAGAGCCACGCCCAGGATAATCGCCAGAACGCCAAGGAAAATCAGACCTCCCTGCCTCGTCATGACGAGTTCAGGGTGTTGAATCAGCAATGGGGTGAGCGCGCCAACGGCCGCAGAAGTTCCCAGGCACACCGCGAATGTAATGGCCAGCCCTATCCGTGTGAGCGCCAGACCAAAAAATACAAGAGAGACTCCCCAACTTGCGCCGAACAATACCATTTTTGCAAGGGTTCCGCCGGAAACCTCGGCATACGTGGACCAGAGCGCGGGAACGGTGAGCAACGCGATCACCGTGGGAACCATGCCAACGCCAAGGAAGGAAAAAGCGAACCATGAATGTTCCCAATCCCACTTCCGATTGAGTTTCATGGGAAGCGAGTACGCGGCATTCATGATCGCGGCACACAGAATCAGCACGATCGCTTGAACGGCATGTGACGTCATCATATTTTTCCTGTGTGGACCTTTGCTGCGCGGATCCGAGGCCGCTAGGTTCTACCGGAATAGGGGTCTCCGGAGGCCGCTCGCCAGGGGCAAGCCGAGCCATTGGATCATCGGCCGCATTCGGATGTCAACAAAATTGGTGACAGGATAGCCGGTATTGCCTAGCCACCGGGAAGGGAACGAGCTCAGCGGGGAGGGAACTCTTCGGTCCAAGGGTCGTGGGCAAAGCCCGGTAATGCCGGGCCTTGTCCGAAGATCTGGGAATATAGTCCGCTAAAGTATTGTTCCACTTCGCATTCGATCTTATCCAAAGGTGTTTTCAGAATCATTCGCACATACTGCTCATGACTCTCTCTACGCTGCGCAAGCGGGATGCGCGAGGAATAAGATCGCGCGATGATGAAGATATAGGGATTCATGAGCAGGTTAAGAGTTCGGTACAGCAGCGGCTGGTTCGCGGCCTTCCAGATAGTCCGGTGTAACTCCATGTCGGCGTTGAAAAACTGCTCTTCATTGTCCTTCGCAGCAGCTTCCTTCAGTTTCTTAAGCGCCTTGCTCAAAACGGCCGCCGGATCACTAGCCGCCGTCTCCCTCATATAACGCACGCAAAGCCCTTCAAGCTTTGCACGCATGCGGAAAATCACGTCGATCTCTCCCAGTGCGATATCGCGAATAAAAGTGCCCCGTCTCGACGTGGTTACTACCAAGCCATCGCGTTCCAACCGCAAAAGTGCCTCACGAACGGGGCCGCGGCTCACGCTCAATTCCTGGGCCAGATCCTCTTCAATGATGCGTTGTCGCGGCCGCAACTTGCCCGCATGAATCGCATGGCGCAAGTGCGCTTCAACACGCTTGCTGGCGGAAACGCCACGGTCCGACTTGGCAGGATGAGTTTTCGCTCTTCGCATGTCGTCAATACTTATAAGCTGGATTCGGGTCAAACACAAGACCTAGCGAGCTTACCGCCGGGGATGAATGTCTACTTTGCCGGGAACCTCGAACGTCGTACGGTCTCCGTTAATGACCCAAGACTTAGCATGTTGTCAACAATGTCGATGACAGCGGAGTTAACACGATTTCGATAGCAAGGAACACACGATTTCGGCCCCAGCATCATATTTGCGAACAGCGGTGAATTGTGTAGACATTAGTGTTGACAAGATTTGCCTTGACACTGGTCTCGGCATGAGTTAAGGTGCGCGACGGCATGAGAGATGTTTCAACGCCTCGTAGTACCGGCTCGTCGGCGGGTGCTGACTCCGTGCGCCATACTGCCTCCCCCCTTGGAGGCAACACTTTCGATCCACGCGAAATATCTAGGAGGTCCACGATGAACTCCGCCTTATATCGTTTTCTGACGCTAATCGCAGTTCTCACCTTGGCCAGTGTAGGCATGTTGCACGCGCAAACGGCAGTCACCGGAGCAATCGAGGGAAACGTGACCGACACCTCGGGCGCCGCCGTTGCCGGAGCCGCCGTCGAAGCCACCAACGTTGCCGACGCGGTGACGCGCACCACCGTCACCAACAATGATGGTGCGTACCGCTTTCCAAGTTTGATTCCGGGAACCTACGCCGTCACGGTCAAGAAAGAGGGTTTCGCGCAGTTCACGCGCGAGGGTACCCGTATTGATGCTGGCATCGGTGTTCGTATCGATGCGAAATTGCCCGTCGCCAGCGCAACATCAAAGGTTGACGTGACCGGCGAGGCGCCGCTGCTCGAGACCGACAGCGCTGAAGTGAACGAAACCATCCACTCCTCGGAGATCAGCAGCCTGCCGACATTCGGCAACAACATCACCCGGTTGTCGCTGTTGGCTCCCGGCGTTTCGATGCCCGGCGGGCAACTGGATCTTCACCCGGAGAACGCGGGCGAAGACTTCAACCTCAACGTCAACGGCGCCGCGCCCAACGCCAATGGCCACTTGCTGGATGGCGTCGAGAACACCGAGGCGATTCAGGGGTTGTCGATCATCGTAACTCCGCAGGACGCGGTGCAGGAAGTCAAACTGGCAACCAGCGATTACGACGCCGAATATGGCAAGGTTGCCGGCGGGCTTTGGCAAGTCACGACCAAGTCGGGTTCGAATGCGTTTCACGGATCGGCGTTCGAGGGCTACCGCACCTCTGGATTCAACGCCGCCGACCACTTCAGCGAGCCCAACGGCATTCCCGGCAATCGCTGGAACCAGTTCGGCGGTAGCATCGGCGGCCCGGTTATCAAGGATAAGATCTTTTTCTTCGGAGATTACCAGGGGATGCGGAATAATCTCTTCGCATCAGGCAATGAAACGGTGCCGATTGATGCTTTCAGAACTGGAGATTTCAGTTCGGTCGCGGCTATCGACCCAATCTATGATCCGGCAACCGGAAATGCGGATGGAACCGGAAGAACTCAGATCCAGTGCGCTGGTGTCCTCAACAAGATTTGCCCCGACAGGATCAGCAATGCCGCGACGAACTTGTTGAACCTGCTGCCCCACCCCAGTCCCGGCCAAACCGGGTACAGTTCGAACTATCAGATCTCTCTCCCGGCTACCTTCGACCAGAATCAGTTTGATACTCGCGCTGATTACTTCGTTACTTCAAAAACCGTTGTATTCGGAAAATTCAGTTACTTCCAAGCGTCCTTTAATACTCCCACCGCTTACGGCGTCGCGGGCGGTGGACCGCCGCTAGGTGGTCCCGGAGTCGCCAACGCCGGGCTCTCTGCCGATCACGACAAGAGCCTCATGTTCGACTATCAGCACACCTTCTCCCCATCGTTGCTGACCGAAGCTCGCTTCGCTTTTTCGCGGCTCATCATTTCGGAGTTGCAGCCGGATTACAACACCGACGCGGCGACGGCTGTGGGCATTCCAGATATAAACCTGGGCACGGTTTATACCTCCGGCCTTCCGGAGGTAAGTATTGGCGACCCATTAAACACCTTCAGTATGGGCGATTTTGGGCTGCCATTCTTCGAGCGCGAGGCAAACTTCGAGTTCTACAACAACTGGACCAAGACCGTCGGCCATCATGCATTCAAGTGGGGTGGAGACGTCGGAAAGTTTTTCGGCATCCGGACCGATGTCAGCGGGCGAGGCACCTTCAACATTGGCCAAACGCTCACTCAGGTCAACGACTCCGCTACCAGTGGGCCGTGCAGTAATCCCGCGGCCGACACCTTTTGCGGGTCTGGCTTGGCTGCCCTTGAGCTCGGACTGATTGGCAATCCGACACAACCTTATGGTTTCGGAAGGGATATAACGCTGGTTCAGCCTCAGGAAAAACTTTGGAAGCTGGCGTTCTTTGGGCAGGATACCTGGCGAGTCACGCCGAGGCTAACCCTGACATTGGGCTTGCGCTGGGATTATATGAGTCCGATCTTCACGCAAAAGGGCGAGAGCGACGGGAATATCGATGTTACTACCGACACTCTGCTCTTAACGAACCTTGCCGGCAAGTACGCCGGAGTCTCGACTCCAAAAACCGAATTCTCTCCCCGTATCGGAGTTTCGTTTCGTGTTACTGAAAACACAGTTCTTCGTGCTGGATACGGACGCAGCTACTATATGAATGCGGACGGTGCGGGATTTGGAACCCAGGGATGTTGCTGGCCTATCAAGCAAAGTCAGACTGATGTCCAGGCCAATCCTTACGCCCCATTGGGTTATACATTGGATGAGGGGCCGGGCCTTCCTCCGCCCTTACCCGCATTTCCAGCCAATGGCCAGATTTCATTTGCGGGAGCTCCGGGCGGCAGCGAATACTTCGTTGGTACCGGAACCTACCCGCATAGCTACAACGACACCTATAACGTAACCGTGGAGCGTTCTTTCCCCCATCAGATTACCGCTTCAGTTGCGTATGTCGGTAATATTGGTCGCCATCTGTGGGATAACTATAACGTTAACCTGCCGCCGCCTGGACCAGGCGCCTATACTTCGCGCGAGCCGTTTTTCGCCAGTTATGATTGGGCGGTACCGGAATACCAACGCAACAACGCGGTTTACAATGAACCGGAAATGAGGAGTAACTACAACTCTCTGCAGCTTCACGCCGAGAAGCGTTTCCATCAGGGATTGTATTTCCTGAGTAACTTCACGTGGGCAAGATCGCTTGACGATGGCACGTTCGGCCCGGGAGATGGCAACGGGAATCAATTCTGCTTCTCTTGTAATTACGGGCCTTCCGGCGCTGTTAGACCTTGGACCTGGATTAGCGCGGCAAATTGGGAACTTCCATTCGGCCGGGGCCGGGCCTACGCGAATGGATTGAGCCGTGGCGCGGACGCCGCGGTTGGAGGCTGGGCGCTCAGTGGAGTTTTCAACTTCGAAAGCGGCTTGCCCTTCACACCCTATTATGTAAACTCACCGACCGTGCTCAATTCTCCTATCTATGACAGGCCAAACCAGATTGGTGATCCGCACGTGTCCCATCCCAACCGCAATGAGTGGTATAACCCCGCAGCCTATGCCGATCCCGCCCAATACACCTTTGGCGACGCCGGCCGCAATAGCCTGATGGGTCCGGGATACGGCGAAGTGGACTTGTCTCTAACAAAATCATTTGTCCTCACCGAGAAGACCCACCTCGATCTGAAATGGGATGTATTCAACGCTCTCAACCGCGTGAATCTAGCCCAACCCACGGGTGACGGAGCCGCATTTGTCGATGTTGGAAATGCCGGAGTAATCACAAGTATTGTCGATTTCCGGCGGCGAATGCAGATCGGACTTCACCTTACGTTCTAACTTCCTCCCTGCAGTCGTAAAACAGACGTGCCTCGGCTTACAGCCGGGGCACGTTTCATTGTAGGCTTTAGTTTGGAGGCCACCTTGCCGCAGAGTAGCATTTACGCGTTTTACGAGTCTGTCGTTTGCAAGGCGCAGCACAGGCGCAGTGTGACGGATTTGACGAGGACAATCCTTCTTATCACGTGCATAGTCTGCTCAGTTGCGAGCCTCGCGGCCGGCCAGGTGTTAATCACTAAATCGCCCTCCGGATGGACTCTGACAAATGGCCACATTCGTGTCGAACTAGTGCGGTCATCCGGAACGGTTCTTCTTAAGTCGTTACGCCGCGAAGATGGCGTCGAATGGTCTGTTGCGGGCACGCCGGTAGTTGCAGTTCCCGACAAGGATGACAATTCGTATGACTATCTAGATGACGCGACTTCGGACCTCGCCAGAGGCGGAAAGCAACTGACCATCCGATTCCAGTCCCATGACGGTGGGTTACTTTCCTTGGAATTGAAACTGTACCCCGCAGGCGCCGTGCTACAAACCGCCATCCAGATTCAAAATCGGAGCCAGCATCTCTTGCGTCTTGATCCTCGCATCGACCCATTGTTTCTGACCTTGAAGAGTCCGACGAAGGGTTTCAAGCCCTACTCTTCAGTCAAAGGCCAGCATGGATTCCGTTCGGTCGTAGGTGCTTCGCCGAAGGGCGAGTTCGACGACTGGCTTGTTCTCGAGAATGACGATGCTGGTGAGTCAATGCTGATCGGTGGTGAACCCGGCCTCGGGGTTCTGGGATGGAAGGCTAACGTCTCGGCCCCATCTGGAGGCACCATCGTTCGAGCGGGGACGATCCTTATAAAGGATAAGAAGTCCGCTCCAGCGGGAACCTTGGAACTGGCACCCGGCCAGATAATTGAAACGCCAATCAGCTTTTTCGCTCTCGCCAGAGGCGATAGCGACAACGTCGGCAATGAGGCTTTCCGCTATCTAAAACAATATGTGTTTCAGGCTCCCTTGCCGAACTCCCCATTAGTTACCT
>JBAWAI010000214.1:0-2791 GCA_049589215.1 Terriglobales bacterium
GCATAAACGACCGCACAGAAAGGCTAATCGCAAAGGGACGGCTGCGGACGTCCTTTTTTGTTTCTGCGAATTGTTATACTGCGGCGATGCTGAAACAGATTCTGGAGCAGGGACGCGCCGCCGCCGATGCCGCCCTCGAACAGCTTCTTCCCCCGGCGACGCAACACCCGACTTCTATTCATCAGGCCATGCGTCACAGCGTCTTCGCGGGCGGCAAGCGCCTGCGGCCAATTCTCTCCATGGAGGCAGGACGCATGATCGCCGCGACTTCATCACCCGTGTCGCGCGAGTCAGCTCCATTACCGTCTGGAATCGAAAATCTGGGCGCTGCTCTCGAAATGCTCCACACCTACTCGCTCATTCACGACGATCTGCCCGCGCTCGACAACGACGATCTCCGCCGCGGACGCCCGACCTGCCACAAGGTCTTCGGCGAGGCAACGGCCATCCTTGCGGGCGACGCATTGCAGACGCAGGCCTACGAAGTGCTCGCGCAGTTGCGCTGTCCCGCGGAGTCGCGCGTGGCTATCATCCGCGAGATCGCACACGGGACCGGCACGATCGACGGCATGATCGGCGGACAAGTCGTCGACCTCGAAGCCGAACACAAAACGCCCGACCTCGCCACGCTCGAATATATCCACCGCTCAAAGACCGCCGCGCTGATCATAGCAAGCGTGGTCAGCGGAGGCATCTACGCCGGCGCCGATCTCGCCGACACCGAGCGCCTCCGAATTTATGGCCAGTCGATCGGCCTGGCCTTCCAAATCGTCGACGACGTGCTCGACGTAACTCAAACCTCCGAGCAACTCGGAAAAACGGCAGGCAAAGACACGGCGGCCGAGAAGACGACATACCCGGCCCTGTTCGGCGTCGACGAATCGCTGCGCAAAGCCGATGCGCTCGTAGAGCGCGCCTGCGGCCAGCTAAATAAATTTGGCGAGCGGGCAGCAACGTTGAAAGAGCTGGCCCGTTATTTGGTGGCAAGAAAGAATTAGGATGAAAGGCAAGCAGAATCGCACGCAAGGTTTTGGACGATTTCAAGGAACGGCGCTAGAGAGTCGACCCGGTTGTCCTGCGGCGTCACTCCATACATCCCCAAGACAGTATTACTCCGGCACTTCTCCCTTGAACAGCTGTTGCCCGCCAAGAGCAACGTAGAAGCCCCATGCACCCAAAGCTAGCACCACAATGGGAACGCAAAGCACCGAGGGGGCGTACCAGCGCGAGAAGTCGAACGTAACTGGCACGTTCAACAACGTGTTCGCCACGACGACTGCGACCCACAGAGTGATCAGACCGAAGCGCACGACTGCGAACGCCGCGATCGCATAGACGAGCACGGCGCTCACGGACGCGAGAACGTGATGATCGCTGCCGAGGGCATTGAGCGTCGTGAAGATCGCAACGAAGCCCGCTGCCGCGGCCCATTGATTGCGCAGCAGAAAGCGCAAGGCGACCAGAATGATGAAGAAGAATAGAGTGCCCTGGATTCCTCCCGGGATCTGGACGAGCATGTCGCCCAGAGTAAAGCGAAGGCCGAGAAGATAGTCGGTGGTAAGAAGCTGCGGCGCGATTCCCAATCGCGCAACGCCGAACCAGAGGCGGAGTTCGAGGATCAAGACCCAGACGAGTCCGAGGATCACACCGAAGAGTACGTCGCGGCCGACCAGCGGGTCCCGGATCTTGCCGCTGACCAGCCGACTCCACGAGATGATGGTCTGCGGCCAGAGCTTGCGGACGAAGGGCTCGAGCGCGAGGTAGAGCAGCCACGAAACCGCGGCCATGAACAACGCCGTGCTGAGGGCAAGTTGGAAGAAGCCGAGGAGTTCGACGCTGGCGATGAAGTGGACGAACGCGAGCCAGAGCACGATCTGCGCGACAAAGACGAACCGGGCGAGGCGAAAAGCGCCCTGGCGATCGCCTGAGCCGCGCTTGTACTGGCGCCGCGCCAGAAGTCCCGCGCCGATGAGAATGACGAAGAAGAGCACGATCTGGACGATCTGCACGGTCTTCTGGCCCGGGCTGCCGTCGTCCGGATGCATGCGCGTCGGGCGAGTCCACGGACCGATGAGGCGGAAGAAGACAGGCTTGCCGCGCCATGCACCGGCTTCGATGCGCAGCGGGCGATTGCTCCCGGGCCATTTGCCGGTCCAGGCGGCGCGCGCATCGGAGTTGGCGAGCGAACTCCATTCGGGTGCGGCTGCTTGGAACTGCGATGGGTCGAGACCTGCGGCGCTGAAGAGCGGATCCCAATCGATGGGTTTGGCTGGCGCTGCGTTTTCTTCCTGCTCGGGAGGTAACGCCTGGAAGTCGACAAGATGGCCGCTCATATCGAGCATGAGGTTAATCATGCCGGATTGGGTCGTGGCAGGATCGTTGAACTGAACAATGCCCGGAGTCAGCTGGCGCTCGAGTTCGCGAGGAACGAGATAGCGCGGGCTTTGGCGATAGGTGAAGCGCAGAACCGGCGGCTGCTGATTGAGTACCTTGGTCCAGTCGGGGCGAGGCTTATCGTTCTGTTCGATCCAGCGCTGGAGGTCGGAGTCGTAATCGAAGTCGATGGATGAATCGACGGGTTTCGCGTCATAGCCGAGCTTGGTGACAATCTCGCGCGCGTCGTGGGTCAGCACGTCGGGAGTCTGGTCGAGCGGCATGCGAGCCAAACCGTCGGTGCGCGTGATGAGGAATACGCAGACGGCCAGACTAAGAACGCACGCCGCAAAGCACAGCAGCGCGAGCTTCGGCTGCATGCCCACGTTAGCGCCGGCCGCTGCGACCATTTGTGGAG
>JBAWAI010000215.1:0-2217 GCA_049589215.1 Terriglobales bacterium
GGTTATGGTCGTAGGTGCCGCAGGAAATGTCGGGCGATCGGCGGTATTCACTGCGAAGGAACGCGGGGCGACTGTGATTGCTGGGGTTTTGAAGAGGCAGATGCAACTGGAGGATACGAAGACTGTCGGCGCGGATCAAGTCGTCGCAACCGACGATGACACCGCGATTGCGAATCTTCCGCCGCTCGATGCGGTGGCGGATACGGTCGGCGGAAGGACGGCCGAGAAGTTGATCGCCAAGGTCAAGCCGGGAGGGGTGTATGCATCGGTCGTCGAGGCGCCGCAGAACGCCGCGAAGTATCCATCTGTAAAGGTGGTGCACGTATTCTCGAAATTCGACAGGAAAACGCTCGAGTTCATGGCCGAAGCCGTGCGAGATGGCAAGCTGGTAATCCCGATTAGCCAGAAACTGCCGCTCAGTGAAGCGGCCGAGGCTCAAGCAGAGGCAGAGAGGGGTGGCGTCGGAAAGATTTTGCTGGTGGCTTGAACTCTGTGCTGGACATGCAAGGCTAAGAGATGCAAGGTCCAAAGGAAAACTCGATATGAAGAGAGATCAGCGCGGCATTAATCCGGCTTCGAAACCAAGTGGCGACGGATGTGAGGAATGCATCTTAACAATCAACCGGTGAAAGGATACAACCGATACCATCGTCTAATTGTTTAAACCCCACCCTTCTGTTTTTGTACCGTCACGCTGCAGGTTCAATCAGAATCTGCACCCCGGAAACCTCTTTGAAGATAACTTTCTAGCCTTTCGGAGGAACTTTATGTCAAGCAACATAGCAGAAATCGCCATCGCAGCGCCGCTCCCGTCGAATCCTCTTGATGTCATCCCGGCCGAAATGCCATTCGATGTGCCTTACGGCCGCCCAATCTCACTGGAGCGAGCCGAGGCGGTTATTCACGCAGCTGTGGCAGAGGCCAGGAAGCGGAATTGGAAGATGAATATCGCAGTAGCTGATTCCGGGGGTAATTTAGTTGCCTTCCAACGAATGGACGGCGCGATGCCTTGCCTCGATTCAGATTGCGGAACACAAGGCGCGAGCAGCCGTGACCTTCCGCCGCCCAACGAAGGTCTTCGAGGACGGCATCAACCTTATGCATCTCAACTATCTACTGGCGTTCGATGGGGTCATTGCATCTCGAGGCGGCATTCCATTGATCGACCAAGGCGATATCATCGGCGCAATCGGTTGTTCGGGAGGCACGGATTCACAGGACGAAGTCGTGGGCGAGGCAGGCGCGGCAGCAATTAACGGACTTCCCACGAGGATCAAATGATACAGATCTCGAGAAAGCGTGGCTGGCGCCGCGAGGGGTGCGAGGCAAAACCTGGCACGCTCGCGAGTCGACCGCGAACACAGGGTGTCGCCTACGCCCTTAAATGACCGGAACCACTGAAAAATACTCGTAATGACCATCAAGCTCTTGTCGATCAGCAAGCCGCTTCGTCGATCGATCACCTCAGAAACTTGCCGGCGAGGCAGTAATCCACACTGAACTTTCCCGGACCAGAGCAGATCAGCCAAACAAAGAAGAGCACGTACAGCACTTCCGGAAAGTAGAGGAAATCGTCCACCCAGTTAGGAGCCGAAAGCCCTTTAGGCACGGCGGAAATCTTGGTCATCAGGACGGCGACAATCATATCGATCGATAAAACCACGCAGGCCGGGCTCGAAAGTAACCCTACAGTCACCAGGGATCCGCAAACGAACTCGACACCTGACACGAAATACGCTGTCAGGTGGGGAAACGGGACTTTGCCCTCGACGAGCGTGTCGTAAACCGGCTTCGTGCCGCCGGCCACAAACAATTTGTTTGCCCCGGAGATAGCGAAGAACAGCCCGATCGAAATGCGCACCAGCAGGATGGCATATTGTTCCAAATCACCGCTACCCAGCAGCGCAAACTGGACCAACCGTTTCCATTCCATCTCTTGTCCCTCGATCCGGGGATGTACTGTAACGATAACCCGATATCACACAGTTCGACTTCTCGAGTGCATTAATCAGGGCCTGGCGTAAAACCTTGTTCTCGCCATATCCTGCAAGCCGCAAATGGTGGCTTCGATAGCGAATTCGCGCGCCTCGAGACTATGTCTTCATCCGCTCGACCCATTGAGCGCGAAATGCGGGAGCCGGGAACGGATCCGCAAAGTACTGTGTTTCCCGTGCAACCTTGTCGCCCCTGAACTCCATTAGGCTCACGGTGTAGGAC
>JBAWAI010000216.1:0-4791 GCA_049589215.1 Terriglobales bacterium
GTTCTCAGCAAAACCAAAACACTTTAAGAACTGAGAACCGGGAACTGAGAACTGAGAACTGAGAAATTCTCATGAACGAAGCTTTTCTGGCCATCATCAATCCCGCGGCGGGCGGCGGCCGTTGCCGCGATCAGGTGGGCGCGGCGCTGGAACGCCTGCGCAATGCGGGTCTCGCGATTGAAACCGTAGAGACGAACGCGGCGGGCGATGCCACGCGACTCGCGCGCAGCGCTTACGGACGCGGCTATCGAAAATTCATCGCGGTTGGCGGAGACGGCACTTCGTACGAAATGGTAAACGGCCTTTTTCCTGATAGTCAGGCAGCGGCGGGCGATCCAGCCACGCAAGTTCCTACGCTCGGTTTTCTTCCTTTGGGGACGGGCAATTCTTTTCTGCGCGATTTCGGCGACCCGAAGGCGGCTGACCGCGGCCTGGAGCACGCGATGCAATCGTTTGAGGCGGCGCGTTCGCGGACCTGCGATGTTCTTCGTCTGACGCACAAACAGGGCACGATTTACTACATTAATCTGGCCAGCGTTGGTTTCGCGGCGGATGTCGCGGCGATGCGGCATCGGCGTTTTATGGGATTGGGACACGCTGGATATCTGCTGGCGATCTTCGTCAGTCTCGCGCAATTGAAACGCCGGCCGTTTCCGGTGCGCGTGAATGGCGAAGGCGAGTTCGATTCGCGTCCATGCCTGTTTCTGACTTTTAATAACAGCAAATTTACGGGCGGCACGATGATGATTGCGCCCGACGCTGAGACCGACGACGGATTGATCGAGTATGTGCGCTGGGGTCCGATTGGACGAGTCGGGTTGATTCGGAATCTCTCCACGCTGTACGACGGCACGCACACGCGGCATCCGATGGCCGAGCGGCGGGCGGTGAAGAGCGTCGAGTTCAAGCTCGAGAGGTCGGTGGATGTGATGATCGATGGCGAGGTGTTGACGCTGGAATGCCGGGCGATCGACGTTCTGCACTCGGCCCTGCGGGTCGTGGTATAAGAAATCCATGTCAGAAGAAAGACAACGGCGGCGAAGAGAAGAAGCGGCCATCGCGTCCGGCACGCGGCCGATGACGTGGCAGCGGCGCGTGGTGTATGCCGCTTTGATCGTCGCAGCTTTTGGCCTGGCCTACTTTCTCGGCACGCGCAGCCGCAATTTGAAGTACATACAGAAGGCGCTCGGACAGCGCAAGTATGACGGTTTCGCGGCTTGTTTGAAGGATCGCGGCGTGAAGTTCTATGGCGCGTGGTGGTGTCCGCACTGCGAAGAACAGAAAGAAAAATTCGGCGCGTCCATGGACGAAGTGCCGTACATCGAGTGCGGCGTGCAGGGCGACATGCGCGCGAAGACTCAGGTTTGCAAGGACGCGAATATTACTCATTTTCCAACCTGGCAGTTTCCGCCGATGGGCGAGCGCGTGGAGCGCGTTTTCACGTTGGAAGAATTGCGGGATCGAACCGGGTGCTCGCTGCCATGAGCGAAGGTTCGCATCGGCTGATGAGTTTGATTGCAATTCTCGCGGTCTGCGGAATTGCGTTGTCGTCGGTTTCGCTGCAACGGCACTACGCGACTTCGAAGACCGCGTTTTGTGACGCGGGAGAAACTTTCAACTGCGACATTGTGAACCGCAGCATGTATTCGACTGTTCTTGGCGTGCCCGTGGCATTGATTGGCATGCTCGGATACGGCGCGCTGGCTGGACTGGCGACGGTGTATCGTTCGAGCGACGCTCCGACTCTGCTGCTGGGTGGTTCGGCGGCGGGTCTGGCATTCGCTCTTTACCTCACTTATATTGAGGGGCATGTGCTGGGCGTCTGGTGCATTTTGTGTTTGGGTTCGCTCGGACTGATTGTACTGATTGCCCTCTTGTCGGCCGCTCTCTGGTGGAGGCGCGACGCGGTTTAATGAGCGAGCTTGCTGCTGGATTTGGCTGAACGTCTTGTGAATGGACTCGATTGGATCGTCTTTACCTTTGCCTTGGGCTTTACGTTTAAACGGCTGAAATAATCTGCCTACTTAATGCTGCGATTCCTGCCCAAAAAACTGAAGAGCACTCCTGCTGCTGAGGTCGCCGTGCCGATCGCAGGTGGAATGTTGCATCTCCACGAATTGCGCAGCCGCATTTTTAATAATTCGCGGCTTGTGCGCGTGTGGGTGCCTCCGGGTTATGGTGAGCGGCGTGAAACGCGGTATCCGGTGCTCTATTTGAACGATGGGCAGAATCTGTTCGAGGCTTCGACGGCGTTTGCCGGAGTGCATTGGCAGGTAGGCGAGACGGCGAATTGGTTGATCGCCGAGAAAAAAATTCCGCCGCTGATTATCGTGGGAATCGATAATACGGGCAAGAACCGCGTTCGTGAGTATCTGCCTTACCGATCGACGGATCCCCGAATTCTGATCGTCAAAGGGAAACTCTATCCACTATTTTTGCGGCGCGAGGTGATGCCTCTAATCGAGAGCCGCTACGCGGTTCTCGCCGGTCCCGAAAACACGGGCCTCGGCGGAGCTTCATTGGGTGGACTGATCACGCTTTATACGCAACTGGCGACGCCGGGCGTCTTTGGGAAGCTGCTGATCGAGAGTCCGTCGTTATTTGTGGCTCATCGAAAGATTATTGCCAAGTGCCGGCGATTCGACGCGTGGCCGGCCCGCATTTATTTAGGCATGGGCACGCAGGAGATTGGCGACGCGGCGAAGGATGAAAGAGTCGCCGACGATGCGCGAGAGCTGGCCGAGATTCTGCGGGCTGCCGGGTTGGATGACCAGCGGATCAAAGTGAATATTGAAGAGGGCGCGGTGCATTCGGAATCGGCGTGGGCCCGGCGGTTTCCGCAGGCGCTGGAGTTTTTGTACGGCGAGCCGCGAGTTGCGGGCCTCGAGCCCTGAGGCTCAGATCGATCGGCACCGGCTTGAATCGCGCCCCTCCGCCGCGCATCCAAACTATGGGCGCAAGAGTATGGGCACCTGCTCCCTGGTTACACGCAAGGTGTAAAATTGTGAGTCGCAGTCCTTCTTAGTTTTCTTCGCAGAAAGGAATCTTTATGGCAACCATGGAAGCTCCGCCGCGGGTGGCTACGCGCGTGCACGATACTCCTTATAAGAATGAGGCGTTCGTTGACTTTACGAAAGAAGAGAACGTGCGCAAGATGCGCAGCGCGCTCGACAAAGTGCGCGGGCAGTTGGGGCGCGAATACGATTTGATTATAGGCGGCAAGCGGCTGAAGACGGCTGACAAGATCAAGTCGATCAATCCGGCGAAGCCATCTGAGATGGTTGGAATTCATCAGAAGGCGGGCAAAGAACATGTTGAGCCGGCCGTGCAGGCAGCGCTGAAGGCGTTTGCAACGTGGAGCCTTGTTCCGGTGGAAGAGCGCGCCGGGCTGCTGTTTCGCGTCGCCGATGTGATGCGCGAGCGCAAGCTGGAATACATGGCCTGGCTGGTTTTTGAGGTTTCGAAAAACTGGCTGGAGGCCGACGCCGATATTTCGGAGACGATCGACTTCTGCGAATTTTATGGGCGCGAGGCGCTGCGGCTGGCGCAGGCTGAAACGCCGATTCAGTTGCCGGGCGAGCGCGATACGCTGACTTATATTCCGCTGGGCGTGGGCGCGGTCATTCCGCCGTGGAACTTTGCCGCCGCGATTATGGCGGGCATGACGGTGGCATCGATCGTGTGCGGGAATACGGTCGTGCTGAAGCCTTCGAGCGATTCGCCTACGATTGCGGCGAAGTTTATTGAGCTGCTGGAAGAGTGCGGCATGCCGGAGGGCGTGGTCAATTTTTGTCCGGGCGGCGGCGCCACCTTTGGCGATGCGGTCGTTTCGCATCCCAAGGTTCGCTACATTGCGTTTACCGGATCGCGCGAAGTTGGACTGCACATCAATCAGTCGGCGGCGCACCAGCAGCCGGGGCAGCTTTGGATCAAGCGCACCGTGCTTGAGATGGGCGGCAAGGACGGAATCATCGTCGATGCCGATGCCGATATCGATTCGGCGGTCGAGGGCGTAGCGCAGGCAGCGTTTGGATTCCAGGGCCAGAAGTGCTCGGCGTGCTCGCGCGCGATTATTGATGAGCGCATCTACGACAAATTTTTGGAAAAGCTGAAGACGCGAGTTGAGAAGATTACTGTCGGCGATCCGGAGTCGAATCCCGGGATGGCCGCGGTGATCAACGAAGGCTCGATGAAAGACATATTGAATTACATCGAGATCGGCAAGAAAGAAGGCCGGTTGATCACGGGTGGCGGACGCGCGCCGGGCGAAGGTTATTTTGTTCAACCCACGGTGATCGCCGACATTCAGCCGAAGTCGAAGCTGGAGCAGGAAGAGATTTTTGGACCGGTGCTGGCGGTGATCAAGTCGCGGAATTTCGATCATGCGCTGGAGATCGCGAACGACACGGAGTTCGGGCTGACGGGCGCGGTTTATTCCTCATCGCGTGAGAAGCTGGATCGCGCGGTGCGCGAATTCTACGTCGGCAACCTTTATTTGAACCGCAAGTGCACGGGGGCGATGGTGGGAGCGCATCCGTTTGGCGGATTCAATATGAGCGGGACGGATTCGAAGGCGGGCGGCCCCGATTATCTGCTGCTATTTACGCAGGCCAAGAGCGTTGCCGAAAAGATCGGGTACGCGGGGCCGGTGGCAGAGCGTCAGGAAGAGGGTTTGGGGCTTTAGCTGGCCGGCAGCGAGAGTCAGGCGGACGACTTCATCTGGAGGAGGTTGCCGGCCCGGGCTGCGGCCTCTGCCAGCACACGGTGGTGGATGGTGAAGAGGGCGAGTTC
>JBAWAI010000217.1:0-16841 GCA_049589215.1 Terriglobales bacterium
CTCTAATACAGAGTTGTTGCGTGCTACTGAATTACTAGCGGCGGCTGCCGGCTGTTTCTTTCGCCTTGCTAGCACCGGTCAGGATGCCGAGAACTTCTTCTTCGCGCATGATGATGAAGTCTTCACCGTCGATCTTGATCTCGGTGCCGGAGTATTTGCCGAAGAGAATGCGGTCGCCCTCTTTTACGTCGAGCGGGCGGACTTTGCCTTCTTCGCTGATCTTGCCTTTGCCGGCGGAGATGACTTCGCCCTCCATCGGTTTGTCTTTGGCGCTATCGGGAATGATGATGCCGCCACGAGTGGTGTCAGCCTCTTCCACGCGACGAACCAGAATGCGATCGTGCAGGGGAGTAAACTTTGTTGCCATGGTTGGTGCTCCTTTCAAAAGGTTGGTTTTGGGATTAGATTGCTGGATTGTTAGCACTTAGTCTCAACGAGTGCTAATTCTAATATGTGAGTGTGTGGTTGTCAACTATTGGGCATTTTTCTTTGGGACGCGGCCGGACGGGCGGTGTCCTGGATGGCCAAGTCTCAACGTTCGCAGACGGTAGGAGGGAATTCCTTGATTGCCAAGAAGTTATGTATGCTATTGATTATTAACTGCTTATTCATTCTGTGCGGGTGTTATCGCGGGCCGGCGCGGCCGTCAATTACGCAGGACGAACTCGTTCACCGCACGCAGGAACTGGTGGATGCGGTGGCTGGCGGGGATAAGGGTCCGTGGAAGAAGTACTTTGCCGATGACTGCCTGTTCTTCGACGAGCGGGGCCGCAACATGAATAAAGAGGCGCTAGTGGCTGACATCGAGGCGCTGCCGGAGGGCTACTCCGGAACCATCGTGATTCGCAACCCGCAGAGCCACATTGACGGGGAGGTCGCGATTCTGAGCTATGACCTCGACGAGACGGAAACCGCCTACCAGCAGGTAATGAAGGCTCGTTATCACGAGACCGACACCTGGATGAAACGCAGCGGGACGTGGCAGATCGTGGCCGGACAGGTGCTGCGCTACTACGAGGATCCGGCGCCGGGCCCAGTGGATGTGCGGACGTATGCGGATTATGTGGGAGTCTATGCGGCGGCGCCGGGGAAGACGATGACAGTATCGCTTGAGGATGGGCATCTGTTCCGGCAGCGCGGAGATCATGCCAAGGCGGAACTGATTCCGGAGGCCGAGGGGATTTTTTTTCGCAAGGGAGTGGAGGGTCGGACGCTCTTCCGGCGCGGGGCGGATGGGAAAGTGGATGCGCTGATTGACCGTCGGAATAATGAGGACATTATTTGGAAGAGGGTTGAGGAGTAACTGCCGCTGGCTACCAGCTGAGCTCTGGCCATTTAAGAACTAGCCACGCGCCCGCCCTTCTCGGTCCGGGAAGAAGTAACCGCTTCCGCTTTGCGATCCTTCGTAGTTTGCCCGCCCATCGTCAATTGCCCAACCTAAGTCTTTTTTCAGGGTGCCGGTTTATTTTCGGGAAAAGCACAGTAATTTGGGCATTTCTCACAATGACTGGTGAGCGAGATCACACATCCATACGGCAAATTCCGCTGATGAGCATTGGATCGAGTAAGGGGCGCAGCCAAGGATAACTAATGCGACCCGAATAAAAGTGCTTGATTCTATGGGTCTTGAGGTATACAACGTTGCGATTCCTTGTTATTCCGTTGGATTGGCCAGCCGCTTGCGATATTCGAAATCGCCGCGGCAACCGAATAAGAAGCTCAGGAAGAAGTTGAGCGCGCGCAGGCGACGTATTTCAAGGAGAGAACGTGATGGCAACTGCGACGGTAGCGATAGCGGGAAGAAGCACCGGGACAAGTATTCGGTATCTGGCGCAGACGAAGGCGAGCTCTCCTTACGGATTGCCGATTATTGAAGACGTCCGGCAATTCGATCTGGGGCCGGAAAGTTTTTTTTGTGGATTGTCGCAGTCTACGCTCGATGAGCTGAATCGCATCAAGCACACCAGTTCGTATCCGGAAGGCGCGGTGGTGCTTATGGAAGGCCAGGCGGCGCGCGGGATCTACATCGTATGCCAGGGCCGCGTGAAGCTGATGACGACCAACAGCGATGGCAAGACGCTGATCGTTAAGATCGCGCAGCCAGGAGAAGTGCTAGGGTTGCAGTCGGTGGTCACTGGCCAGCCCTACGAGTTGACGGTCGAAACTTTGCAACCATCGCAGCTCGCCTATATAAGTTGCGACCAGTTTTTGAGATTTCTGAAGGCACATGGCGATGCCTGCCTGCGGGCGACGCAGCATCTGAGCCATGACTGCCAGGCGGCATATGAAGTGATTCGCTCGATTGGGCTCTGCCATTCTGTGCCCGGAAAACTCGCGCGACTGCTGCTGCAATGGTCGGGTGAAGGCCGGACGACCGGAGGCGTCGTGCGGATGAAGCTGGCGCTGACGCATGAAGAGCTGGCGCAGCTGATTGGATCGTCGCGCGAGACGGTGACGCGAATTCTCGGGGACTTTAAGCGCCGCGGAGTGGTCGAGTTGCACGGCGCGACCTTGCTGATTCGCGACCAGAGAGCGCTGGAAAGTCTTTGCGTTTCGTAAGTGACTTTAAGCCGCGGGCTACGAGCTGTGAGCGAGGCGAACTTGGCGCTCAGGGCTCTTTTTACCGGCGTTATTGCCCAAAGTTCAACACCCAACGCTTGCGGCCCCAGCGGCGAAAGCCACGCGAGCTTGCATCGGTATCGCAGCGCTGAAGCGGTGCGCCGCCCAAAGCCGATCTGATGCTCTGGCCAAATGGAAAACCCGGCGCTGGCGGCGCCGGGCTACTTCCAGAGCCTCTTCGAGACTCCGGGATTCTATTGCTTGGCTTCTGGTTTCTCGGCTTTCTTGTCTTCTTTCTTTGCGGCAGCGTGCGCTGCTTTCGGTTTCCAGAAATCCGGATCGGCCTTGATCCAGTCTTCGTCGATGTAACTCATGCGCGGATTGAATGCAAATAAATTGGTCTGGCTGGATTCGACCGTCTCGGCAGTTAGTTCGCGCAGCTTTTTCATGCCGTCTTCGCCCAGGGCTGTTTCCATCTGTTTCCCTTCCGCAAAGCCACGATCGACTTCCGATAGGGACTTCATCGGGTTGAAGATCACAAAAGAGTTGTCGGCCTGGCCGTAAACTGCTTCATACATGGCCCAATGAACATCGGGCATTTTTTCGAAGGCCGTCTGATACATTTTCACGAGTGTTTCCCAGTCTTTGTCGTGGCCGGGTTTGATGTGGAAGAGCGAGATCTCGAAATAGCGCATGTGGGGAATGTCGGTTCCGCCACGCAGGCTGAGGTCTTCGCGATAGGCGAAATCACCAGCGTCGGTATCGCTGAGCAGTTCGCCATCAACCAGGCCCGCATGATCCAGTTTGGCTAAGAGCGCCGTGTCCTTCTCGATCGCCTTGATGTCCTTTTCCATGGCTTCGAAAGAAGGGTAGGCGGTGAGAAACAACGTGCGCGGCTTGCCGGACATGGAATCGACGGCCAGGTAATGAGTGGGCCATTTTGAGGCGGTCATCATTTCGACGAAGGCCGACTCGGTTTTTTCGTGCGACATGCCGGCTTTGCCCGGCTTGGTGAATTCGCGCAAAATGTTGAGGACCTTGGGCGGCTGGTGCATTCCTTGCGACATCTCCTGCGCCGCGGCGGTGCCCAGGCATCCGAGCACCAGGGACAACATCACCAACAACTCAGTGAATCTTTTCATTGGATCTCTCTCCTTGTGCTTTTGTATTGACTGTCTTGTTTTGACTTCTAAAGGCGGGCCAATTGTACTCCGGTAAGTGAGGAAAGCGCCTTGGACGACGGTCGAGCGCCGGCGAGCGATGACGTGGATGAAGAGTCGACGCCGAGTGGGAGCAGGTCAATTCTCGTTGCTCTCAGACACTCTCTTCCGACATTCGCTTCCGATATATAATTCTGAGCCTCGGGCCTATTCATCGTTCGCCCCACACCTCCTATGACACTCGCTTCGGGCACGAAACTTGGACCTTACGATATCGAGTCGCTGCTCGGCGCGGGCGGTATGGGCGAGGTGTATCGGGCGCGGGATGCGCGGCTGAACCGCCCGGTCGCGATCAAAGTGCTGCCCAAGTCGTTTTCGGCGGACGCAGACCGCTTGCAGCGCTTCACGCTGGAGGCGCGCGCGGCGGCGGCGCTGAACCATCCCAACATTCTTTCAATCTTCGATATCGGCGAGGAACAGGGCGCTCCTTATATTGTTTCGGAGCTGCTCGAGGGGACGACGCTGCGCGAGTTAGTGCGGAACGGGCCGCTGCCGGTGCGTAAGGCGATTGACTGCGCGCTGCAAACGGCGCGCGGACTGGCGGCGGCGCATGACAAGGGAATCGTGCACCGCGACCTGAAGCCGGAGAACATTTTTGTCACCGATGACGGGCGTGTGAAGATTCTGGATTTTGGCCTCGCAAAGCTGACGCGGCCGGAAGCGACGAGCGCCGGCGGAGATACGTTGACGGCGCAGGTGAATACCGAGCCAGGGCAGGTGTTGGGGACCGCCGGATATATGTCCCCGGAGCAGGTCCGCGGGAAGGCGGCGGATCATCGAGCAGACATTTTTGCGTTTGGATCGATCCTGTACGAAATGCTTTCCGGTAAACGCGCGTTTCGCGGCGAGAGCCCGGCGGATACGATGAGCGCGATCCTGAAAGAAGAGCCAGAGGAACTGTCAGAGACGGGACGGAACATTCCACTGCCGCTGGAGCGGATCGTGCGGCATTGCCTAGAGAAGAGTCCGGCGCGGCGATTTCAGTCGGCGGGCGACGTGGCTTTCAACCTGGAGGCGCTGTCCGACAGTTCGGTTGGCTCGCGCACGAGCTCGCAGGCGGCGGTGGCTCCGGCTACGGATTCGGACGCTAGCGCCATCGAAATGGTGGAGGCCCAACGCGGTGGCTTGCCGCTGGTTGCGGTCATGGCGCTGGTGATCGCCGCGGCGGGGCTCGCGTGGTGGCTGGGACGCAGGAGCGTTAAGCCGCCGCTGGCCGAGTATCAGCAGATCACGTTTCGGACGGGATCGATGGGGAATGCACGTTTCACGCCGGATGGGGGAATTGTTTACAGCGCGTCGTGGGACGGCGGTGAGAGCCAGCTTTACTCGGCGCGCACCGAGGAGAACGGGGCGCGAGAGTTGGGGCTGAAGGATTCGGAGCTGCTTGCGATCTCGAAGAACGGAGAACTTGCAATCCGGCTGAACACGGTCGAGATGTCGGGGCATTCGCGAGTGGGGACGCTCGCGCGAGTTCCGTTAAGCGGGGGAACGCCACGGGAGGTGCTCGATAACGTCGCGGACGCGGACTGGGCGGCGGATGGAGAGCGCATGGCGGTGGTTCGTTATATGCCCGAGAACCGGCATTGGCGGCTGGAATATCCGCTGGGGAAGGTTTTGCTGGATACCATCAACTGGATCAGCACACCCAAGATCTCACCCGATGGGAAATGGGTTGCGATCGCGGATCACGAAAACACAGCGGGGGATGACGAAGGTTCGATCTCGGTAATCGATATAAGCGGGCAGGAGAAAAAGCTGTCACCGGGATGGGAATCAATCGAGGGCCTGACGTGGGCCCCGACGGGCGACGAGGTCTGGTTTACGGCAACGCGGGTTGGTAGCGGAGACAATCTCCGTGGGGTGACGTTGGCGGGGAATCTGCGAACGATCACGAACGTACCCGGAGGGATGTGGCTGGAAGACCTGCGCAATGGAGTCGCTTTGACCATCACCAATCAGTCGCGCATCGGAATTCGAGGGATGGCGGCGGGAGCGAAGGAGGAAATAGAGCTGGGATGGCTGGGATGGGCGATCCTTGCGGACATCAGCCGCGATGGGAAGAAGGTCCTATTCGAAGAGGCCGGGGACGGGGGCGGCCCGAACTACACTGTGTTTTTCCGGGATTCGGACGGGTCGCCGCCGGTGCGGATCGGTGAAGGAGTGAGCTTGGCGATTTCCCCGGACGGGAAGTGGGTAATCACGAAACCGGCGAAGGGGGGAGCGCTAAGCCTGGTGCCAACAGGTGCTGGCGAGGCAAGACAGATCACCCATGACGCGATCACATATGAATCGGTGCGATTTATGCTGGATGGCAGGCACTTGCTGGCAATTGGAATCGAGTCTGGGCATGGGGCACGAGACTATCTCGTCGACGTCAACGATGGGAGCTCCAAGGCGGCAACCCCGGAAGGAACAGCCGGAACCATGCTGTCGGCGGACGGGCACAACGTTGCAGTGTCAGGGCCAGACGGGAGTTGGGGAGTGTGGAAGCTGGATGGGGGAGGAGTGCGGCTGATACCGGGGCTGGATTCGAAGTGGGTGGTGGATGGATGGTCGCCAGACGGAGCTTCGCTCTATGTGAGCGCGAGCCATCGAAGTGAGAAGACCGTGAGCGTGTACCGGGTGAATGGAGCGGACGGGAGGATGGAACCCTGGAAGGTGATTGGGACGGAATTACTCTCGGGAGCCACGAAGGCGTATCCGCCGCGTTTTTCCGGCGACGGGAGCGCGTATGCATATATGTATCGGCAGACGCTGTCGCAGGCATTCGTGGTAAAGGGGTTGAAGTAGAAGGATTTAGGGTGGTGAGGTCATTGAGTCGGTAAAATGGTAGCCATGAAAAAGTTCGCGCTTGCGTTGGCTGTGGTGATCGCGCTGGGCCCGGTGCTCGGATCGATCCGCGCATGGGCTCAGGATGAAGACGAAGGGCCGATGTCGAACATGCGGTTCGTGGTCGTGCGCGATACCACCGGAAAGCCCGTGAAGAATGCCGCGGTGGTGCTGCATCCGGTCAGTAAAAAGGGCAAGCAGGCCATGGGTGGCCTTGAGTTGAAGACGGACGACGAAGGAAAGACATGGATTGATGGGATTCCGTACGGGCAGCTGCGGGTGCAGGTGCTGGCGCCCGGGTTCCAGACATTTGGCGAAGACTATGACATCCGCCAGCCGCAGACCGAGATTACGGTACGGCTGAAAAAACCGGTCGGGCAGTACTCGGTGTATGGAGTCCAGGAAAAGGACAGGAAGACTGATCCGGCGCAGCCTCCGGCTCAGCCTCCTCCGCCGGCGCCGGCGAAGCCACAGTAAGCTTCAACCGCGAGTTGCGAGCCGCAATTTGGGCCGGTTCAAGCTAAGACAAAATCCAAACTAAATAATCGCTTTGCTATGCGCCGCTGGCTTGCGCTTGGGCTTTGGCTCTGGCGTAGGTTTGGCGCGGGGCTGGGACGTAGGCGCACGATTTGAAATCGTAATGTTTGCCGAGACAGTCGGGGCAGATGTGCAGGTGGTGAACCCGGCACTCGATGGCGGACTCGCTGTTGGCGCAAATGTCGCACACCTTTCGGTGTCCTTTTCCGCTGGTGCGGTTCTTCGAGGGCTCCGATTCGACAAGGTATCTCGCCTTCATATAAAACCCGCTCGCGGCCAGCACCATACCCGTGGAGAACAGCATGGCGCCCGCGCTGAGCAAAGCGGTGTCGCGCTGTGCTCCAAACGCGGCCGGCAGAGTGCACAGCCCAGCGAAGGCTACGAAACATCCGATGGCGATCATCCAGTTTCCAACCTTTGAAGTCATGGCGTTCTTTCCTAGGCAGAGATCAGTGGAGGAGTGGAACTGGGAGTAGGCCCGCAGGCGCAACTCACGAATATCTTCAAGGCCTCCCCAGCGTAGGCCCTGGGCAAGCGAAACTCCAGATGACCGAAGTTTTCGGGTGACGCAGGTAACTTGTGGCTCAAAAGGCTCTCTCTTAGCATGATTCCATCATGGATATGTGTATGCTCCTCGTGTGTCCCGATCAGGATGCTGCTAACTTGTTGACGTCGGTGCTGAGCGAGATGGGGATGGAGGCGGAGAATGTGCCTTCGGTCGCGCACGGCCTGCAACGGATCGACGAGCAGCGCTTCGATGCCATCATTTTTGACTACCGCGGCGATGCGGCCTCAGATGAATTTCTCGCCCGTCTTCGAAAGTCGTCCAAGAATAACGCTGCCATGCTGGTCGCGCTGGTCGACGAAGAATGCAATGCTCGACCGTTGTTCGGGCTCGGCGCAAATTTCGTCCTATACCGCCCGCTCTCGGTCGAGCGCACGCGGTTGAGCCTGAATGCGGCGCGCAGCCTGATGTTCACTGAGCGCCGGCAATCTGCGCGAACGCAAGTGAATTCGACTGCCAACGTTTCCTATCCTGGGGTGCCGGACCTCGACGCCACGCTGATCAACATCAGCGATAGCGGAACATTGATTTCGACGCACCAGCAGAAGCTCGGCGAGGGAAAAGTTTATTTTGAATTTGCGCTTCCCGGGCAGGGGCAATTGGTTCGTTTGTCGGGCGTGGTCGCGTGGCAGGATTCTTCGGGGCGCGCAGGCGTTCATTTTCTCGATGTGCCGCAGACATCGCGCAAGCTGATTCAAGCGTGGCTGCAACAGAACAGTGTTCGGTCGGGGCAGTCTCAGGAGCCGATCATTGAGCGCTTCGCGCTAGAGCCAAACCTGGCCGGGCCGGTGAGCGCAGAGGAACCCGAAGAAGTTTCAAACGCGGGCGACCGTCGGCGAGACGAGCGCGTGCCTTGCCAGTTGGGTGCGACGGTACTGCCGGTTGGGACGGGTACCGCGAGCCATTGCTCGCTTTCCGATCTGAGCGAGGGTGGATGTTATGTGGAGATGCCGTCGCCATTGCCGGGGCGCGCGGACGTCGAAATCATGGTGCGTACCACGGACAGAAAGTTCGCGATTCGCGGCCAGGTGTTGAGCAGCCATCCGGGATTTGGTATGGGAGTGCGGTTTGTTTTTGAGAATTCCGCGGAGCGCGAGGAAATCTTGCGGCTGTTGGCCGTACTGTCGGCGGCACGGGCGCGCGATGAGCAGCCTTGCTAGCTCTTCAAGTGTTCGTAGCTTCCCGCACGGCCCGGCGAAAATAATCGAGCGATTGCTTCAGGCCGGTTTCGAGATCTATCTTTGGTTCCCATGCCAGTAGGCGCCGCGCTTTTGAGATATCGGGACGACGCTGTTTGGGATCGTCCTGCGGAAGCGGTTCGAATTTAACTTGGCTCTTCGATCCCGTCACGGCAATTACTTTTTGCGCGCACTCTAGAATTGTGAACTCGGTGGGATTGCCGATGTTTACCGGCGCGTGCTCATCCGATTTCGCGAGGCGCAGAATGCCATCAA
The DNA here is from genome assembly GCA_049589215.1 of Terriglobales bacterium. Classification (GTDB taxonomy): domain Bacteria; phylum Acidobacteriota; class Terriglobia; order Terriglobales; family Acidobacteriaceae; genus Acidiflorens. The sequence continues at coordinate 9,165 of JBAWAI010000217.1, forward strand.
CTTCGTCGCTGACGTAGCAGAAGCTGCGCGTCTGGCTGCCAACGCCGAAGACCGTCAAATCTTCTCCGCGAAGCGCCTGCCACATAAAATTCGGAATCACACGGCCGTCATTGATTTGCATGCGCGGGCCGTACGTATTGAAGATGCGCAGAATGCGCGTGTCGACGTTGTGATAGCGGTGATAAGCCGCGGTCACGGCCTCAGAAAAGCGCTTGGCCTCATCGTAAACCGAGCGCGGACCGATGGGATTTACGTTGCCCCAATAGGTTTCCGGCTGGGGATGGACGAGCGGATCGCCGTAGCACTCGGAGGTCGAGGCCATCATGAATTTCGCGGTGCTGCGGCGAGCAGTCTCAAGAGCCTCGAATGTTCCGTAGGATCCGACGCGAAGCGTGGCGATGCCGTGTTTGGCATAATCGAATGGGCTAGCGGGGCTGGCGAAATGGAAGACGTAGTCGAGCGCACCGTAGTCGCCGGGGTCGCATACATCTTTCTCGATGAACTCGAAGCGCGAGTCGTTTTTTAAATGCGCGATGTTGGTGAGGCGCCCAGTGAGCAGGTTGTCGGCGGCGAGGACGCGGTAACCTTCTGCGAGCAGGCCGTCGCAGAGATGAGAGCCTAAAAAGCCGGCTCCGCCGGTGACAAGGGCGCGGCGCGTCGGCATCATCATTAGTCTTTCAGACCCATAGCATCAGACCGACTCGGACCCGTGGTTTCTTAGCCCACGTTTCACGCACGCTCCTTTTTTGCGGAACGCGCGGCGGAGGCCTCATCGCAGATGGCGGGCGGACGTCCGACGCTGTAGTACGAGAATCCGTGCGCGGTCATAACGGATGGGGCGTAGAGATTTCGTCCGTCGAGAACGATGGGATAGCGTACCACGCTGCGCAGGTGGTCGAGATCGAGGACAGAGAATTCCTCCCACTCAGTGAGGATGAGGACGGCGTCGGTGCCCTGCGCGGCTTGATAGGGATCGGCGGCGAACTCAATGCCTTCGGGGAGAACCTCCTTGGCGCGCTCCATGGCGGCGGGATCGTAAGCGCAAATGCGGCAGCCTTCGCGGAGCAACTCTTCGACGAGCAGCAACGCAGGTGATTCGCGAATGTCGTCGGTGCCTCCTTTGAAGGCCAGGCCGAGCACGCCGAGGCGTTTGCCGCGCAGCGTCCAGAGCACACTGCGAACTTTCTTAAGAAAGCGCCGGCGCTGTTCTTCGTTGATGCGAATAACCTCTTCGAGCAGGCGGAAGTCATAGCCTCCCTCTCTGGCAACGGCGCGGAAGGCCAGAAGATCCTTCGGAAAACACGACCCGCCATAGCCGATTCCGGGGTTCAGGAAGCGCGGGCCGATGCGCGAATCAGTGCCGACACCGTCGCAAACCTGCTGCACGTCGGCGCCGACGGCTTCGCAGATGGAAGCAACCGCATTGATAAAAGAGATCTTCATGGCGAGAAATGCATTGGACGCGTGTTTGATCATCTCGGCGCTTTGCGCGCTGGTCACGATCAGGCGGGGCGGGAGCTGAGCGGGAGACATGGCGCGGGCCGGGCGGGGAATGGCATCGCCGCGTCCGTAATACCAGCCGCTGGTCAGCGGATCGTAGACCTTGCGCATGACCTCGGCGGCGCGCTCGTTTTCAACGCCGACGACGATGCGGTCGGGATAAAGAAAGTCGGTGACGCCGGTGCCTTCGCGGAGGAATTCGGGATTGGATGCGATGTCAAAGAGGTCGGAGTCAGCGCCGTTGCGCAGAATGATGGTACGGATCCAGTTATTGGTGTAAACCGGAACGGTGCTCTTTTCAACGATGACCTTGTAGCCATCGACGGCGCCGGAAATTTCACTGGCCACGGATTCCACGTATGACATGTCGGCGTCGCCGCTCTCGGTGGGCGGCGTGCCTACAGCGATGAAGATGGCTTCACTGGTGCGCGTGGCGGCCTGGAGGTCGCCTGAGAATCGGATGCGCCCGCCGCGATGCCGGGCAAGCAGTTCAGGAAGAAATTTCTCGTGAATCGGAACTTCGCCGGCGCGCAGCGCCTCCAGCTTTTTCTCGTCGTTATCGACGAGCACAACTTCGTGACCGAGATCCGCGAAACAGGCTCCCGTGACCAGACCGACATATCCCGAACCAACGACTGCAATGCGCATGCGAGCCTTCTCCTTGGAATAGTTGTCACCTCCGGCTCGTCGGGGTGTGGTTTCACTTTAGCAGCGAATAGAGGCTTTGCTCTATGCAAACCCAGATTACCCTCGTACCAGGAACAGGAATGGGAAACGGATAGTCACAAATGCGGGTGATTGGCATCACCGACTCAAGTCTGCGCTCTCCACTCTTGTCGCTCGAACCTCAGATCGGTATGGCCCTGAGACGGGGCTAGCCACGTCTCTACGCAGCATTGTTTTACTTCAGATTCTTGCTCATGAAGTTCCAGGCGCTGTTCACGATGTCGGTGAGGTTGCGCTGGGCGGTCCAGCCCAAAACTTCTTTTGCTTTGCTGGGGTCGGCTATGAGGGCGGGCGGGTCGCCTGGGCGGCGCGGACCGATAGTGCGGCGAACGGGTTGGCCAGTGGCGGCTGCGGCGGCGTGGATCACTTCGAGAACGGAATTTCCTTTGCCGGTACCTAGATTGACAGCCAGCGATTCGCCTCCCTGTTCGAGATGCTGAAGGGCGCGCACGTGCGCATCGGCAAGATCATTGACATGGATGTAATCGCGCAGGCAGGTGCCGTCGGGGGTGGGATAGTCGGAGCCGAAAACCTGCAACGCGAAATCACCCGGCAATGAGGCCTGCAGCGCGAGCGGGATCAAGTGCGTTTCGGGATCGTGCAGTTCGCCGATCTCGCCGCTCTCATCGGCCCCGGCGGCGTTGAAGTAACGCAGGCGCGCCGAGCGCATGCCATAAGCACGGTCATAGGCCTCGAGCGCATTTTCGAAGGCGAGTTTGGTGGCTCCGTAGGGATTGATAGGCTCGCGCGGATTCTGCTCCGTGATCGGAACCTTGACGGGAACTCCGTAGACCGCGCAGGTCGAAGAGAAGACAAAATGGCGGACGCCGGCGTCAACCGCCGAGTTCAGCAGCGTGAGCGCATCGACAACATTGTTACGAAAATATTTGCGCGGGTCCGTGACGGATTCTCCGACGTAGCAGTGGGCGGCGAAGTGCATGACGGCGTCGACACGCGAGAGCACACTATGAAGCTTGGACTGATCGCCGATGTCGCCCTCGACAAGTTCGAAGCCCTGCGCAAGTCGGCGGAAGCCGGTCGAGAAATTGTCGTAAATGATGACCTGATAACGCGCGCGTCGCAATGCGCGGGCAGCGTGACTGCCGATGTAGCCTGCGCCTCCTACCACCAGAACGGCCAAAGGAAACCTCGCTTGAGTTACAACACCGCTGCCAGTTTACGAGGTTCGGCGCATTTGGGGCCAGTGGGGAGTCGCGGCATCAGGCAGCCTGGCGGCGAATTCCCTCGGATGCAGGCGCTGTCTTCGACCGCTTCACAGCCCCGATCGTCAGTCCGATGAAGATCGCAAGAACTACGAGTTGCGCGATCAGAAAGGGCGACTCCGTTTGCGTGGGAGCCAGCGCGTGGAGCGCCGGCGCCTTTTGGAAGGACTGAACCGTCAAGACGAAGCAATTCAGGTACAGAGCCATCATGGCGCTGACGATGTAAGTGCGGTTCCAGACTCCGGCAAGGTGAAAGCTATAACGCGCGAGGAGCGCGATAGCCAGCAGCACGAGCGAGATGATGCCGACCTTAATCCCCGGGGTAAGTTTGTGGAAAGGAAAGAAAAAGCCGGTGACGCTGGTGAGCACGGTGGTCAGGAGAAAGAGCGCGTGCCAGCCGTTGAAGGCTTTTCGAGCGAAGAATCCGTACACGACGAACAAACCAGACGCGATGCCGATCAGGCTGATCTGCACATGTACGAGGGTGAAAGTCGACAAGCTCATGCCGAGAATCATGGGGGAAGCCTCCTCGAGAGGTAAGACATGGTAAGACGAGAGACGGGGGAAATGCTACCGAAAACGGTATCGGTCGGGAGTCGTCCGTCGCCTGTGACCAGCTATTTCGCGCCGGCCGCCGCCGCAGCGACGGGGATTGCAATCTTTATGGAATCTGGTTGCGTCCAGATTTCTTTGCCGTTCACGAGTTGCAGGCGGTTCATGGTGATGCTCAGTTGCTCACGGTCAACCTCGACCAGCAGGTAGTGATAGTTGATCTCGTTGCTCTGGTAAGGATCGTCGGGCGCGCGCTGGATAGGATAGGCGTGCGCGCCGGCACCGCCAGAGACGAAGTAGGTCACGCCGCCGTGCTCGTGGCGCTCGTAGTTGTGGACGTGTCCCGAGAAAACGACAAAGCGCGCGTGGATGAGAGGCTGCCGTGCTCCAAGAAGTTTCGCAAGATCCTTCTCCTGGCCGCGGGCTTCGTGACCTTCTCCGAGCATGTGCGGCGAAGAACTGGTGTAGGGGGGATGATGCAGCATTAAGAAGACGAAGTCGACCCCGGCGGGAATGCTGTCGAGCTTGCTTTTGAGCCACTGTCCCTGAGGCCCGGAAACTTCGTCGAGAGCGCTGTCAAGCACCAGGATCAGAGTGTTGGCGGCGCGCACCGAGTAGTACCGATTTTGGTGCAAGTCGGGAAAGCGTTGAAAATAATTTGCGAGCGCAGTTTTCTCGTCGCCGTACATCTCATGGTTGCCAATGGCGGGAAAGACAGGAATATTTTTGTCGCGCCAAATGCTGGTTTCTTTGTCAAAAACTCTCCAATCGTCCTTGTCAGAGCCTTTATAGACGACGTCGCCCGTGAAGCAGATGAATGCCGGATGCTCATCGGCGACTGCACGGACGAGCGCCTGACGTACCGGGGGATTGGCGGCGTCGAAGTCCTTTGGATCATGGAAGCGGGCGTCTCCATAGGCCACGAAGCGAAACGGGACAGCGACATTGGCAACGATTTCAGCGGGCGTAGTTTGAGCGGGCGATTTTTTTGAGCAGCAGACGAGAACTAATAGAAAAAATAACGCGGCGAGCAGCACAAAAGCCTGCCGGCGAATTCGAGAATGAGTGCAGTTCACATTTCCATCTTACAGAACTTCCACTTACAAAATCTGGTCGATGGTTTGAATGTCGACCAAGCCGTTGCAGCCGTAGATCGCGGGCAGAACGCGGCTGGCGGGATGCTTGCGGCGCAGCGCGGCGACCTTTTCTGTACCCGCGCGATAGGCTGGCAAATACATGCGGCCAAGCAGGGGATGCCTTCCCCACGCGCCCGATAGTTTGTCGGCGCGTTCTTCGGTGACCAGGAAATCGCGGCGCAGCGTGGCGGCAACCTCCGGCTGCGGCCTGCTCTCTCCCCACGTCAAGTAAGACGACTGGTTCTTAGCGTCGTCCTGCAACAGCGCGAGCAGCACGCCAATCCTCAGATCTTCATCGGGCAACTGGTCGATTTCGGTGACGCCGTGGGCGATCAGGATGGCGTTGTTGGCGATGCCTTCAAACAATGTTGCGGCGCGCGTGTTCATGGTCAGCACGGTGGTCTCGAACCCGGCCTTGCCGCGCACATATAAGTTCTGTAAATAGGCAAAGGTGGTCACGTGGCCGGGGACTACTTCATGACTTACTAACTGCTCGAACTCCGGATAAGAGATTTGCAGCGAGGCGTTGATCTCATAAGTCGCCTCGTATTGGGGGGAGCCGTCGCGGTTGCGCGCGTGGCCGAGATAGTTCATGGAACCAGAGAACCATGCATCCTTGATGGCGAGGAAGTCGATGTTGGCACGCGGGACTGGAGCCAGTTCTTTCGGAAGATAGGGCAGCAGATTCTTCGCGCTGAGCTGATCGAAGTGCGCGATGACGGCCGCGCCGAGCGAGCGGACGGAGGCCATGGGAGAAACCCGGTCGCGGCGCCAGGCGTCGACGGCTTCGAGAAGACCCGCTCCATTTTTTCCCTTGCCTGGCAGATGACCCGCCCGGCCCAAGAGTTCAGAGACAAGCGCCCGCTTTTTCTCGGGCTGCGACGGCTCCGGCGGCTTGCCGGTGGAGGCTTCCACGCAACGGGCATATGGTACCTTGTCGCCCTTGCCCGCGACCTCCATGGCGAGGTCGAACATAGTCTGGATGGAATCGGCCAGGCCGAGTAAGTAAGACTTGCGCAACTGGTTGCTCTTCGCTGCATTTCCCGAGGAGCCGCCCAGCTTTCCCGCCTCGGTGCGGATTCCGGCGATCGCGTTGCGAAGGTTGATGTCACGCAGATATTGGTCAAGCGCTGCGCGATCAATTGTCTTGCCGGAGACTCCGCCGGACTGACGCAGGCGCGCGGCGGCGGGATGCGTGTAGGTGGCGGGCAGGGGATCATCGGAGAACCAGGAGTCGGCGATGAAACGTCCCGTCCCAGAGGCGCACATGACGTCGCCGCCCCAGAGCGTGTCAATACCGAGAACAGCATCGGCGACGTGCTGGGATAGTTGATCTTTGCCGGCACCGCTCTTACTGGCTTGTCCCTTAGTGGCGTGCATGCTAGCGGCCGTTCTTGCAGTCGCTTTCTTGACTGACTTCGCTCGTGACGTCTTTACTGATGTCTTCATTGACTTGGATTTCCCCGAACCTTTTTTTACCAACTTCGGATTCATCAGATCTCCTTTTGCTTTTTCACAGAACCGAACCAGACATAACAGCAAAGTGCGATGAAGAAGAGCGCCGAAACGAGTTGGGAAACTGGTTCGTTGGAGTAGAAGGGAGTTTTGATCAAGTCCTCGCGATACCACGGGAAGAGGCGCAGTGCGGCGCCGAGCACGCCGCCGAGCGCGCCTCCGGCCATCAATCCCGAGGCGATGATCACGCCACGCTCGCGAATCCTCTTGCCGGGATCGCCACCAGTGCGCTCCGAACGTTTGTTGAGAAAGTGGGAAAGAAATCCTCCAACCAGCGCGGGCGTATTCAGTTCAAGCGGAAGATACATTCCAAGGGCGAAGATGAGCGACGGCTGGCCTAACATTTCCAAGACCAGCGCGATCATCGCTCCGACGCCGAAGAGCAGGTAAGCAACGGGCTGGTGGCTCATGAAGCCTTCGACCAGCGCCTTCATGATCGAAGCCTGCGGCGAGGCCAGCACCGGCCGCACATCGGCGCCGATGGCCTCTCCGAATTGAAAGGTGCGCGCTAACATGCCAATGGTCAGGCCGACCGCGATCGCCGACGCGGCCACGCCCAGGAATTTAACTTTCTCCTGCGCGGCTGGCGTCGAGCCCAGCCAGTAGCCGGCCTTGAGGTCGGTGATCAACTGACCCGAGACCGAGAGCGAGCTGCACACCATGCCGGCGATCGCCATCACGAAGAACATGCCGGTGGTTCCCGAAAGGCCGAAACGCAGAAGCACAACTGAAGAGATGATGATGGTCAGCATCGTCATGCCGGAGACGGGATTGCGCGCGGTGGTGGCAATGGCATTGGCGGCGACCGAGGCAAAGAAGAAACAGAAGAGCAGAGTCAGGATGAGGCCGACTGCGATGACGGAGAACGAGGGCTCAAGATGTCCCAGGAAAATGGCGACGCCGATGGCGCTGATAACGAGGCCAAGGAATAGCGAGATGGTTGGCACGTCGCGGTCGGTGCGTTCGGGAGCGGCGGCTTCGCCGTGGCGAAAGGCGCGCAGCGCGATGCCGAATGAGCCCGCGAC
>JBAWAI010000218.1:0-2454 GCA_049589215.1 Terriglobales bacterium
ACTTCAACCACGGTCGCCACATAGGTTAGAAAGCTGCGATGGGCCGCGATTCCCATGGCGTGCCCTTTGCTCGTCGCCCGCTTTCCCCAGCCGGAATTGTGCGCGGCGATCTCGACCACTCGCCGCAGTCGCGCCGTATCCAGCGGATAAGTCTTGTCATCCTCCGCCTCATCTCCCTTTAAATCGAGTTTCACAATACGATCCGGACCGATCAGGCTCAATAGATACTCGACCGAATCTTTGTTCGCGCCGTGTGCCAGCTCGTCGGCAAATGAATGAATCGCGAATGCGTGATAGATATTGGCCACACTGCGCAACCAGCCAATACGCACGTGATAATCAGCCGGCCCATTTTCCGCCCGGTGATTCGGTATATCGAAAGGCAGATTGTTCCACCCGAGACCCATCTCGTCATCCGCATACACCGCAGACGCGTCGAAGGTCGAGTTGATCGGCGGGTACACCGTCCGCTGCAACCAGGCTGTGGGCTTACCGTCTGCGCCGACGGCAGCCTTGAAGTACATGGCGGCAACGGAATGAAAAAAATCGAAATGAACGTCGTCCTCGCGCGACCACACAACCTTTACCGGCTTGCCGAGCTGCTTCGAAAGAATCGCCGCCTCGGCCACCTGGTCCGGCTTCGACTTGCGTCCAAACCCGCCGCCCAGCAAAGTTACATGGCACGTCACATCTTCTTTCTTGATGCCGAGCGCGGTCGCGATCGTATCCTGCACGGCCTGCGGATTTTGAGTCGGAGCCCACGCCAGGACTTTCCCATCGCGATACTCGGCAACCGCCACTGGAGGTTCCATCGAAACGTGCGCCAGATGCGGTGTGTAATACTCGGCCTCAACAATCTTTACTCCGGTTCCGGATTGCGTCTCGGCTTGCGCGCTCCTGGCAAATTCCACATCCACATCGCCTACATTGCGTACAACCTTGCCCGGTTGCCGCGAGGTAGCTTCCAGCGTCTTCCGAAATGGTCCGGAGTTATAAACCGAATGCGGACTCGAAGCCCACTCGATCTTTAACGCCTTGCGTCCCTTGAACGTGGCCCATGTATTGTCGCCAATCACGGCCACTCCGCCCAACGGTTTAAACAGGTGGGGAGGCGTGACCGTCTCAATGACGATGGTCTTCTGCACGCCCGCAACTTTGAGCGCAGCCGTATCGTCATACGATTTGATTTTCTGTCCCAGCACCGGCGGATGCTCGACCGACGCGTACACCATGCCCGGCATGGTCGCGTCCATGCCAAAAATAGCTTTGCCCGTAACGATGTCAGGCAGATCGAACAGGGCGTTCGTCTCTTTGCCGATGTAGCGCCACTCTGCCCGCGACTTATATTTCAGTTCTTCCTTCTTCGGCACCGGCAACTTGGCGGCCGCAACGGCCAGCGCTCCATACTCCACCTTGCGGCCGCTCGCACGATGCACAACCACATGCGGTTCGGTCGAGCAATCTTTCGCCGCAACATTCCACTCGGCGGCCGCTGCCGTAATTAACATCGCCCTTCCGGTTGCTCCCACTTGCCGCATCAACTCAAAATTGCTGCGCACCGAATGCGATCCATCCGTATCCTGATCGCCATACTTCGGATCGCCGATAGCTTGCTCGATCTTTACCCGCAACCAATCGGCATCGAGTTCATCGGCCACCACCAGCGGCAACGCCGTGCGGCTCCCGCAGCCCATCTCGGACCGGTGCGCCACGATCGTCACTGTCCCGTCCGCCGCAATCGACATCCACACTGTCGGATCGAAGGCCGCGGCGGCCGCTTCGCCCTGTGCCGCCCACAATGCTTCCGGAACAAATCGCGCGCTGAGAATAAACACACCCGACGTCAGCGCTCCTTGAAGAAATCCCCGCCGGCTGACATTCTCGACGATCTTCATGCCGACTCCTTCGCCGCCAGCTCTTTCGCCGCCGTGTGAACCGCCGTCCGTATCCGCTGATAGGTCCCGCACCGGCACAAATTCCCTGACATCGCCACATCAATGTCGTCATCGCTGGGGTTCTTGTTGTCCTTGAGCATGGCGATCGCCTGCATGATTTGCCCGGTCTGGCAATATCCGCACTGCGGAACCCGAATTTCCATCCACGCTTTCTGTACCGGATGCAGAGGCGCGATCCCTTCAATCGTCGTAATCTCGCTGCCTGCCAGTTCCTTCATGGCCGTCGAGCACGACCGGATCGCCTCACCATTCTGGTGCACGGTGCAAGCCCCGCAGAGCGACATGCCGCAGCCAAATTTCGTTCCCGCCAGTCCGGCCACGTCGCGCAAATACCAAAGCAGCGGCATATCGGGATCGCCGTCGAATGTTCTTTCTTTGCCATTCACCTTCAGCCGGATCATGAATCCCCCACTTCGTTTTCAGCGCACATCCCGCTCACATCGATGACTGCAAATTGATTTCCATATCCTAGTCGCAGCGCCAGAAATGTGGAAGAGCA
>JBAWAI010000219.1:0-4371 GCA_049589215.1 Terriglobales bacterium
CCCGAAAACCTGCCGATCAACGGCCGCGACTATCTCACCGCCGCTGAAATTTTCCCAGGCGTGCAGGCCGTCGACGGCGCTGCCCTCGACCCCGGAAAGAGTGGTTTTCAGACGCTTTCTGTCGACAGCAGCCTTGGCCGCACTACCCGCTATGATTTTGACGAAATCGAGTCCATGGATGAAACCAAGGGCGCGGCTGAAATGAATCTGCCTGCCGAAGGCGTTCGCGAAGTGGTCGTTTACCGCGAACTGCCCGAGCCCTACCAGTCTCTCAACGCCGAAGGTTCGGTCCGCGTGTTGACCCGGGTAGGTAGCGGCGAGGAATGGCACGGCAATATCTTCGGAAATTTCCGCGATCAGTCGATCGGACTCGCGGGCTTTCCCGACAACTCGGATTACAGCCGACAGCAATATGGTTTTGGCGCCGGCGGCGCCCTCATCAAAGACAAGGCATTTCTCTTCGTGAGCGGCGAGCGCAGCAAGCAAGACGGCCTTCTGCCAACCGAGGTTGGATTTCCAGCACCCAATGGCACCACCCTCCGCGACGCCTTTTTTCGCGAGAACATGCTGCTCGCCCGCCTCGACTATAGCTTCAGCGACAACATGAAGCTCTTTGTGCGTCTGGGTTACGACAACGCCAACCAGATCGGCCCACAGAACAGCTTCTCCAGCTTCCGCAATCAACTCAACGTTCCCTCTGCCGCCTTCGGCCTTGACTGGAATCATGGCCGGTTTCTCCACAGCGCGCGTTTTGGAATTCAAAAAATGGTCAACGCCATCAATCCCGATCTCGGCGCGTCGGTGATTGATTCAGCGGCGCCCTTCCACATGCAGTTCGGCTCGTTCGGCATCGGTCCCTCCACCGTCGGCCCGCGTCAGACCATTCAGCGCGACCTTTTCGGGCGCTATGACAGCATCACCAATTTCCGTGTCGATCACGCCATTCGTTTCGGCGCTGCCATTCACCGCATCAATCAGGGAGACTTCTTCGATCCCGGCGTTTACGGCCCTTCAGTCACAAGCTCAAACGGCCTCGCGACTATCTCTGCCATCGACGGCAATCCGCTGCTCTCCGGCGGCGCTGAAAACCCGCTCAACTATCCCGTTGGTACCGTCACAATTTTCAACGGCCTTGGCAATTTCAGTGAGAACTCGGCCTTCAACCGGCCGACCGGCGGCCACAATGACACACGCCTCGAAGGCTATTTCGGCGACCGCTTCAATGCCATGCCGAACCTGAATATCATCTTCGGCCTCAATTACGTTTACGACACCAACCGCACCGACAGCGATCTTTCACCTGTTCCGTGTTCGGCGCTCAACACCACCATCGTCACCGCCCCGCCTTGCACCGGCAGCAGCCTGGTTCTCAATCAATATGGTTATCTCCCACCCTTCACCCAGGGTCTTTACCAGCCGCTCGGCAACCGGATCAGCCATCCCTACAACAATTTCTCTCCCCAACTCGGCGTGGCTTGGGATCCCGGTCACAATGGCCGCACGGTTGTGCGCCTCGGCACCGGCATCTTCTATGACAATTTTCTGCTTCAGAACACTTACCAGGACCGCATTAATCGGCTCTCGAACGGCCAATACAATCGCAGCCTGACGCTCTGCCCCGTCGGCTCCACGCTTTTCCCGAATGCCATCCAGCAGGCTCAAGGCGGCCAACCCTACATCACCAACTCGGTGGATGGACTCGACATCGCGTCTCAGATTTGCGGTCAGCCGCTCGGCTCCCTGCAGACCCCCATCGGCGGAGGTTCGCCAGTTGAAGTAGCCACCGCGATTCAGGATCTGCAAACCCAGTTTCAGGCGGCACAAGCGGCCACAACCAGCGGCCCTAACGTTTATTCGCTGGCCAACAGCATGGCCGATTTCGGCGGCATGCTCGCGCCAACCTTCCGCACCCCGCGCGTCATCCACATGTCCGGCGGAATCGAGCGCCAGATGGGAGTGCGCAGCATGTTCTCCGTCGACTACATGCGCGAAATCGGCACTCAGTTGCCGCTCGGCATCGATTCCAATCACGCAGGCGGCGCCGCCTACCTGACCGACGGAGTCAATCCGAATGCCGCCCTGAACACCTACGCCGCCGAACTTTCAGCGATCAATGACACGGTCGTCCCCTACGGTTGTCCTGCAGCCACATCGGCTGGCGGCAGCTCACAAACCGCCGTCTCTTGCTATCTTGCCACCGTGCCCACCGCCAGCATTACCGACTTCGCCCGCAACGGTCTCGATTCCTCAAACTCCTATTGCGGCCCGTTTCCCTGCTCGGTGCTCAACAAGCGCGACATTTTCGGCAACCCGCAACAAGCCTCGTTTGGCGGCATCAATCCGGGGGTTGGCCCGAACATCATGTATTTCCCTAGCGGACGCTCGCAATATCAGGCCCTCCACGCCACCTATCACACGTCGACTGCCGCCAACCCGATGCGCCATGTGCAGAAAATCGACCTCGCGTTCTCCTACACGCTTTCCCGTTATCGCACCAACATTGCCGAGCCGAACGGCAGCGGCGGCGATTACTCCACCCTCACCGTTGCCCAGGATTACGATCGCCCGCACCTCGGCCACTTCGGCTCGTCGGGCTTGGACCGCACCCACCAGATCGTTCTGACTCCGACCGTCGAAACGCCGCACGGACCGCGCATTTCCATGATTCTGCTCATGGCCTCGCCCTTGCCTCTGACTGGCTATATCCCGCAACTCAACGGTGGCGGAGTCGCTGGAGAAATCTTCCGCAGCGATGTCAGCGGCGACGGGACGGTCGGCGATATCGTTAACGGCACCTTCATCGGCAGCACTGGCAAATATACGAGTACCAAAATCAACCAGGCCATCGCCTTCTACAATCACAATGTCGCCGGCCAACTGACGCCCGCAGGCGACGACCTCGTCGGCAGCGGCCTTTTCAGCGCTACGCAGTTGCATGCGCTCGCCGCATATTCGCCGCTGATTTCGTCCTGCAATCCGCCCGACCCGAGCTGTGGCGTTCCCGGACGCGCCGCCGAAGAGAATTGGTTCAAGACCATCGATCTCCGCCTCAATTGGCCCTTCGCAGTCGGTGACCGCTTCAAGATCGAGCCCAACTTCGCCGTCTTCAACATTTTCAATCTCGCCAATTTCGGTGGCCCCGGAGCCCAGTTGGGCGGCGTCCTCGACGGCGCGCCCGGCACTTCGCTCAACAACTCGACCTCGTCCGGCGTCTGCGGCAACAGCACCGCATTCTGTTCCTCGCGCCTTGATCGCGTGCTTCCCGGTTCCGGCACATACGCCAACGGCGCTCCCCGCCAACTCGAGTTCGGCGTCCGCATAACGTTCTAGACGGATGCGTCAGCGTTTCGAGCACGTTGCGAGGCGAGTCAGTGCCCGATTGCTCGCAAGTTTCAGCAGAAACCGACGCGCGCCGCGCGCGAAAAATCATGCCGCCTCAAGCTGTGGCGCGCGCCTCTCACGGCGCGTGGGATTAATCGAATTTCTCTCCTGTTTTCGTTCGATTCCAGACCCGCGGGCACGCCCGAAAGAAGCTCTTTTTCACTACTTTAGCCGACATTTTGCCGCAAGAGCGCAAACTTTTTATCTTTCCAAAAATTTTCTGCCCCTGCGGCGCTTATTCGCTTGACTTAATCCGTGGATGAGCTAGATTTGCCTGCAGTCAGTGCGGGTCACCTGCTTCCCCGCAGGGCCTCACTGGTGAGTTGTTGCTTCTAACGTTAGATTCACAAAACTTCCAGGAGGAAATTCAGTGAAACTTAGACTTATTGCGGTTCTCGCGGTTCTGGCTCTCGGCACGGTCGCTTCGGCGCAGACGTTCGGTTTCGCGTCGGTCGGCGGCGGTGAATATTGCAACTATGAACAGCTCGTCAACAACGGCGATGACGTTTGGTCCGGTGTCGACAACAACATCGACGTTTGCTACGCAGGTCTCGGTCTGTCCTACAACGGCGCGATCGCTGGCTTCACCGCTGCTCTGCCGAACGCTGGGCTGCCGGTTCACGGCGCTGGCGTTGACTACGGCGATTCCACCTACGAAGCACAGGAAGCCGACATCGACGAGTATTACGCTGACCTTGGCTACGGCAACCTCGGCTACTTCTCGACCGACGAGTGGACCGTGCACACCGCTCTGAAGTGCAACAAGCAGAACCCGAACACGGGCGCTTACAAAGGCGCGTACAGCTGGATCGGCGTTGCCGGTTCGAGCTTCGGCTTCTACTTCGGCGACAACTACGGCTTCCTGTCCTGCTCGATCCCTGCAAAGGGCGACAAGGCAGCTGCCAAGTTGGGACCGTCGTTCGGCAAATCGAAGAGCGCTGTTAAGACCCAGATGAAGTTGAAGTCCACGAAGTAAGCTAGCTCTTTAGC
>JBAWAI010000220.1:0-5756 GCA_049589215.1 Terriglobales bacterium
CCAATACACCCTCGACAAGCAAAAGGCGCCAAAGTCGGTCGACGATCTGAAAACCGCGGGCTACATCGACAGGGTCCCGGACGACATCACCGGAACCCCGGACTGGCAGGTCGAAGAAGACGACACCACGATTCTCTCCACGCAGCAGACCGACGGCGGCGTCTACGGCGTGCACAGCTCTTCGAGCAAAGTCGGCAGCAACGGCAAGCCCTACTCAGAGTGGTAGAGACGCGGCCTGCCGCGTCTTCACCGGACCCCGGAACCGACTTCGCAAGCGATTCAAATCCCTTCTGGATTTCTGCTACCTTAATCTCTTCGCTTGAGTCTCTTCGCTTCCGGAGGTCAGCTTTGAATTTTAATTTTCTGAACCGCTTGCAGCCCTTCGCCCAGCTCGTGATGAGGCTGGCCATCGGCGCCATTCTCATCGCGCACGGCTATCACAAGGTGTTCGGCGGATTTCACCATCACATGGATATGGTCGTCTCGCTCGGACTTCCCAAATGGACGGCTTACCTTTCGGCGGGGACTGAGTTCTTCGGCGGTATTGCGCTGGTGCTGGGTGTGTTTACGCGCTTCTTCGCGTTGGCGGTGCTGATCGAAATGAGTGTCGCGATCTGGAAGGTGCATTTGAAGAACGGCCTGACTGGCCAGGGAGGCTATGAGTTTCCGCTGGCCATCGCGACCATCGCTCTCGCGCTAGTTTGCTTTGGCGGCGGACCATGGGGCTTTTCGTTCCCGAGATTGGGCGGCGGCGGCGCGCGCAAACCGAAAAGTAACTAAGAGGACACTAGCTCAGACTCGCGCGGGTTTTCTCGCTCTGGCCTACAATCACGCTTATGACGGAAGAAAAACCAGATTGGAAGAATCATGGCCTGCGCATCGTCCGCAGCGGCGAACTGGACAGCAATACTCCGCAGACTCCCGGCATGACGCGCGCCGAGGCCATCTCCTATGCGAAGGTCGGCGCGCAAAAGCTCTGGGCGGGAACGGTAGTGGTGCATCCCGCCGCTCGCACCGGACCTCATCATCACGGCGAACTCGAGACGGTGATCTATGTGGTGCGCGGACGGGCGCGTTTTCGCTGGGGAGACAATCTTGAGTTCGTCGATGAGGCGGGCCCGGGAGACTTCGTTTATGTGCCGCCCTACGTTCCACATCAGGAGCTGAACGCTCGTAAAGACCAGCCGGTTGAGGCGGTGATCGTGCGCAGTGGACAGGAGCCGATCGTCGTTAATCTGGATATCGCCAGCCCGGAAGACGCGGGGACCGATCTACAAGGCGATCCGTTTCACTCCGCTCCGGGAAAGCGCTAGAAGTCCGCCAATTCCTTCATCGCCCGAAACAGATCGCTCGCCTGTGGCAAAATTGCGTCCTCAAGAATTGGCTGATAGGCGACGAATGTGTCGGTGGCGGCCACGCGCCTGACGGGCGCGTCGAGGTGCTCGAAGAGTTGATCGGCGATGCGAGCGGCGATTTCGGCTCCGTAGCCCCAGCTCAGCGAATCCTCATAGGCGATGAGCACGCGATTGGTCTTCTTCACTGAGGTGGAGATCGCATCCCAATCGAACGGATTCAGCGAACGCAGATCGATCAACTCGACGCTGACCTCGTGCTCGCGTTCGATTTTCTGCGCGGCCTGGAGCGCGCGCGGAACGACCGCGCCATAAGTAATGACGGTGAGGTCGGTCCCCGGTTGCACGACTTTCGCTTTCCCGAACGGAACCATGTAGTCAGGCCCGGGATAGGGCGCGCGGCCGTAGGTTTCGCGATACAGGCGTTTGTGCTCGAGGAACAGCACAGGATCGTCGCAACGAATCGCGGTGCGCAGCAAGCCGGCGGCGTCGAGCGCATTGGACGGAAAGATCACGCGCAGGCCGGGGATGTGCGTGAAAATGCTCTCGCCGCATTGCGAGTGATAGATTGCTCCGCCGGTCAGATAGCCGCCGATAGCGACGCGCACCACCAGCGGAGATGAGAATGTGTTGTTCGAGCGCCAGCGCATGAGCGGCAGTTCGTCGCGCAACTGCATCATCGCCGGCCAGATGTAGTCGAAGAATTGGATTTCAACCACCGGCTTGAGCCCGCGCGTGGCCATGCCGATCGCGCGTCCGACGATGTTCGCTTCCGCCAGTGGAGAGTTGAAGACGCGATCGGCGCCGAACTCGTATTGCAGGCCGGCGGTGAGTTTGAAAACTCCGCCTTTGCCCTTGACGAGCTTTTGTTTGACGTACTCTTCGCGGCTGCAATCGGCGACGTCTTCGCCGAACATGACGATGCGCTCGTCGCGGCGCATTTCGTCGCGCAGCGTGCTGTTAATGAGGTCGGCCATCGTCTTCGGCGCCGAGGCTGCAGTCTTGCCGTCCGCTCCCACGGTGGGAGGCGCCACCATCGGCTGAGTATCGAAGGCGGCCGAAGTGGGATCGACATCGGGCGAGTAAACAAAGTTGTAAATGGAGTCGGGCTGCGGCAGCCTGGCTATGAGCGCGCGATCGGTTGCGGCTTGAATTTCCTCTTCAACCTCGGTCTCGATTTTGTTGATGCCCTTTTCGTCGAGAATGCCCTCGCGCAGCAGAAACATCTGGAGGCGCGGAATCGGGTCGCGCGCGGCATCGACCTGGCGTTCGCTGTCAGGACGGTAAAGGCGCTCGTCATCGGAGAGCGAATGCGAGTAAGGGCGAATTACATGCGCATGCACGAATGCCGGACCATTGCCGGCGCGGCAGTATTCGGCGGCGCGGTGAAATGCGGCATAGGAAATGATGGGATCGGTGCCGTCGATCTCTTCGAAATGGAAGTTCGGGAATCCCGAGACCAGGCGCGAGATATTGCCGCCCGACGTCTGCACCTCAACGGGAACGGAGATCGCGTAGCCGTTATCCTGCACGCAGAAGATCACGGGCAAGCGCAGGTTGGACGCGCTGTTGAGCGCCTCCCAGAATTCACCCTCGCTGGTGGTGCCGTCGCCGAGCGAGACGTAGCTGATCTCATCGCCGTGAAATTCGACATCCTTGAACTGGCGATAATCGCCTTGGCTTTTAGCGGCGGCGCTCGGATGGTGCGAGAAATAGCGTCCCGCCTCAGCACACCCGACGGCCTGAAGAATCTGGCTGCCCGTGGGCGAGGATTGCGTGACCACGTTGAGCGCCTGAAACGCCCAGTGCGAAGGCATTTGACGGCCGCCGGAACTTGGATCGTCGGCCGCGCCGACCGCCCCTAACAGCATCTCGTAGGGAGTCGCGCCCAGGCCGAGGCAGAGCGCGCGGTCGCGATAGTAGGGAAAGAACCAGTCGTAGCGCGATTTGAGCGCGAAGGCGGCGGCGACCCCGATGGCTTCGTGTCCGGCGCCAGAGATCTGGAAGAATATTTTCTGCTGCCGCTTGAGCAGGATCTCGCGGTCATCGACGCGGCGCGACATGAACATGATGCGATAGGCGTCAACGAGCTGCTGGCGAGTCAGGCCCTGATAATCGGCAGACCGTTTCTGCGCGTCCTTCTCAGCGAGCTTGGGATCTACTTTGGTCGTGGCCATTTATTCGCGATTACCCCGCGGCAGCGTGCCGCCGATTATTGTAAATGAGGCGGGGAGGTCGGCGGTTAAAAGACGTTAGGCGCGGAAACCTATGGTGACCTGGGCTGTCGGCCGGCTTTTCACCTTTGCGATCCGACCTCAGGCCCCGATCTTACTTCCCGCCCCGGAAAACATTTATCCTGTCCTTTCCATGATTCGCTACCTTCGGCGGTTCGATCCGCAGACCATTCGTCTATTAGTGTTTGATCTTGATGGCACGCTGATCGATTCACGCCTCGATCTCATTCATTCCGTCAATGCAATGCTTCGCCACTTTCAGTGCCCCGAACTGGATGGGGATCAGGTCGCCGGCTATGTCGGCGACGGCGCTCCGGCTCTGGTTCGGCGAGCTTTGGCTGCTGATCACGAGGGAGCCGACGAAGCGTTTTTTCAGAGCGCGCTGGAATACTTTCTCGGCTACTACCGGCTGCATAAGCTCGATCACACCACGGTGTATGAGGGGATCCCTGAGACGCTGGCCGCCCTGGCCAATGGTACGTCTGGGGCAAGTGCGGCTAGCGGGTCAGCGACGCGACGGCTGATGGCCGTGCTCAGCAACAAGCCGGTTGGGCCTTCGCGCGCGATTGTAGAAGCGTTGGGCATGGCGCCTTTCTTCGTGCATGTTTACGGCGGCAACAGCTTCGCGACGAAAAAGCCCGACCCGCTCGGCGTGCGCACTCTGCTCGAGGAAACGGGCGTGACAGCCGAGCAGGCGCTGATGATTGGCGATTCGTCGATTGACGTGTTAACGGGACGCAATGCGGGTATGTGGACCTGCGGCGTGACGTATGGCTTTGCTCCGCGATCGCTGGAAGAAGTGCCGCCGGACGTGCTCGTGGACAGGCCGCGGGAATTGGGGGAGTTGTTCGGGTGAAGTCAGGCCGCATGAACCCGCTCCTTTACTCCCAACGGGCTGTCAATCCTGCTACCTTCAATTGATTCTGCAAGCGGTGGGAGACGCGGCGGGCCGCGTCTCTACGAGACAGTTGTGGTGACCGAAAGAGTCGCAGCGACTGAGATAGTTTCCAGTGCTCAGACAAAGTCGCACTGCATGAAAAGGTTGGAATGACGACCAATACTTTCCGGGACTTCTCTCCCCCCGAACTGCGCAAGCTGCGCGCGCTCAAAACTCCGCACGGCATTCAGCGGGCGCTTGATGCCATGCCGTATCATCTGGCAGATTCGGCTTGGTCTCCGCGGCGGGTTTTGGCGGAGAACACTTCGCATTGCTACGAGGGAGCGCTGTTTGCCGCGGCCGCTTTGCGGGTCAATGGCTATCTGCCACTGATCATTGATTTCGAGGCCGAGCACGATACGGATCATGTGCTGGCCATTTATAAGGTCGATAGCTGCTGGGGAGCGGTCGCAAAGTCGAACTACACGGGATGCCGATATCGCGAGCCGGTTTATCGGTCGCTGCGCGAGCTCGCGCTCAGCTATTTCGATGTGTACTTCAATCTGCGCGGTGACCGGACGCTGCGAACGTTTTCGCGCCCGGTGAATATGAAGCGCTTCGATCATCTTGACTGGATGACGACCGACAAACCCGTCTGGTTCGTGGCTGAATACCTGCTGACGATTCCGCATACTCCGCTGATTTCGCCAGCGCAGGCCAAGCGGCTGCATCGGCTCGACGGGCGGTCGTATCGGGCGGGCTTGCTCGAGCAGGCGAAGAAGTAGTTCTCAGTTCCCAGTTCTCAGTTGAAATCATGAGATGACCTAGAATAGGTGTCATCGGCATGCATTTTGCTTCGTATCTTCTCGCCTTGCTTCTCCTCGCTTCATCTGTTTTGTCGCAAGACCGCGCGCGGAAAGACAGCGCAGAAGCTCCTTCGGCTGCTATATCTTCTTCGAACGCCGCGAATTTATCTTCTCTCATCACTCTCGAGCCGGATGCTTCGGGCGCGGTGTCGCAAGAGCAAATCCGCAAGTTGCTCAGCTATGCGCAGGATCGCGAGGTCGAGAATGAGAAGCGGCTGCGCGACTATACCTACATCGAGCACGAGGAGGAGCAAAGATTGGACGGCTCCGGAAATGTACAGAAGACAGAGACACGCACACGCGAGGTGCTGGAAGTTTACGGCGAGCCCGTGGAACGCTTGATCGAAAAGGGCGACAAGCCGCTGCCCGCCGATGAGACCAAAAAGGAAGAAGAAAAGATTCAGAAGGTCATCGATAAATACAAGAA
>JBAWAI010000221.1:0-2047 GCA_049589215.1 Terriglobales bacterium
GTCCTGGAGCGCTCCGCTAGTGTCGCCGCCGTAAAGCTTGACTTGCGCGCGCAGGCGGAGAAAATCCTCACGGCTCTTTCCTTCGAGATTCAATGCGTTGATTTCCGATTGCGCGATCGCCAACTCGCTCTTGCCGGCGGATTCGTTGTCCATACGGTCATACATCTGGATCAGGTTTATGTGCAGCTGAATGGGATAGAGCGGTCCCTCTGGCGGCGACTTCGGCAGATTGCTGATCGCAGCATCGTATTCACGCACCGCATCTTCGTTGCGCTCTTCCAGCTTGGCGACCTCGCCGCGAATCGCGTGCAATCGATAATGATTCGCATTCAACTTCTCCGCGCGATCAAGAAATTTATTGCTCGCCTCGACATCGCCGGCAGTCAACTCCGATTGCGCCGCCGAGAGCTGCATGTTCACATCGTGCGGCGCTGCGTTAGCGGCCTGAACGTAGAGTTTTGCGGCTTCATCCTGTTTGCCGGCAAGCTGGTAGGTGTAAGCCAGCTCACTCATCACCTCGGGACTCTTGTTGGGCAGAGACTTCAGGGCGGCGATCGCTGCGGAATAATTTCCCATTTCACGGTAGAAGCCGGCCAGCGCGCGCACCACCTCGGGGTTATTGGGCGCACGATGCTTCGCCATATCAAGGTAGTGTTCCGCCTGCTTGTCCTGGTTCAAACGCTCGTAAGCGATCGCGATCAGTAGTTCGGAGCGCGCGTCCGCGTGCATTTGCTCGGCGCGCTGCAACTGCGCCAGTGCCTCATCAAATTGCCCGGATTGCAGAAGCATCTCGCCGAGGACCAGCACGTCGGTGATTCGTCGCGAATCGACCTCGACCACGTGAGTCAAAATCTTGATGGCCTCTTCTCTTCGACCCATGCGGCTGTACGTTTGAGCTAAGCCGGATTGGCCCTCGAGAGATGACGGATTGATCCGCAAGCCCCGGTCGTAGGAGTCAACGGAAGCCTGCGTCCTGCCTCCAAGACGCTGCGTGTAGCCAAGCAGGAACCAGAGTTTCTCATCGCCCGGAGCGGACTGGGCGGCACGTTCGGCGAAGTCCATGGCAGCCGCGTAGTTTCCGCTCTTGAGGGCCGCCTCGGCGGCCCGTGCCAGGCGCGCGTTCTGGATGTTCGAGCCCCAGCCCAGCGACTTTTCGTCGGACGGTGAGCGCGGCTTCGGTTGCGCATTCTTTTGCGCTTGATTGGTCTTTTGTTGGTCGGTCTGCTGCTGATCCTGCTCCGACACTGCGCCCGAATTCACCTTATACGTCTGGGCGAGACTCAGGGTACTCGTCATCGAGACAAGCGATACCGCGAGCAAAAACCTAAAGTGTGAAACCTGGGAGTTCAATCCGCCTCCAGCCAGACTTCTGGCTGTGATTGCGATACTTCGATGGCGCATCGAACTCCAGTGTTGGCTGAGGCGGTTGTAACTCGCGAAGACCCACAAACAGCGCAGCTTGCGAGCAACCACTTCTGGAGACCGGCAATCCAAGATGAGCAACCGGAGGAAATTGTGTCCAGGCTAGACTTCGTCGACCGTGCCGACCGTCCTTTTCCACTCAGTTTGGTTTTCCTGGTGGCATTTCTAGTGCATGGGCCTCTATTGCTGATGCAGCTCCCCCTGCGGTCATACGACACAAACTT
This sequence comes from Terriglobales bacterium, assembly GCA_049589215.1. Classification (GTDB taxonomy): domain Bacteria; phylum Acidobacteriota; class Terriglobia; order Terriglobales; family Acidobacteriaceae; genus Acidiflorens. Next base: position 1,647 of record JBAWAI010000221.1, read on the forward strand.
CCACATCTTCTTTGCGTCGCATTACGCGCAGCACTGGTTCGATCCGTGGAACACGAAATGGTACGGCGGATTCTCGCAGACCACCTACCCGCCGCTGCCGCAGCAATGGATCGCCGTCGTCTCCCACTTGGTCGGACTCGACATGGGCTACATGATCGTGCAGTTTGTCGGAATTCTGCTGCTGGCGTTGGGTGTATACCGCTTCTCAAGGTTATGGGTCGATCACCGAGCTGCGTCTTATGCTGCGCTGGCTAGCGTGTTTATTGGCTCCGAAACCTTTCTCGTCTACGCTGCAGGGCAACTCGCAACAACATTTGCGGCGCCGCTTTATCTGAACGCTCTGCCTTACATCTACGAATGGATTCGCCGGAATAACTGGCGGTCGCTGCTCAAGGGAACCG
>JBAWAI010000222.1:0-4224 GCA_049589215.1 Terriglobales bacterium
CCGTGGCACCGGCCCGAAGGCCGGCTCTTCCACACAAACCCTACTCGTACCGCAACGCCTCCGCCGGCAATATCCGTGCGGCCGCCCATGAAGGATAGATCGTCGCCACGAACGAAACCCCGATGGAGACGAGCGCGACGATCAGCCCGTCCATGGCTCGAGGGGCGAAGGGCACGTAGTCGATGGAATAGACCTCGGGCGCGAGCGGGATGAAATGGTAGTGTCCGCCCGTCCACGAAATGGCGTAGCCGAGCGCCAGTCCGATCAGGGTTCCGATCACGCCGACCAGAACTCCCTGCGCGATAAACACGCGCCGAATCTGCCGTTTTTTCGTGCCCATCGACATCAGCACGGCGATGTCTTTGGTTTTTTCCATCACCATCATGGTCAGCGAAATCAGAATATTCAGCGCCGCCACAAAAACGATGAGGCCGATGGTGATGAACGTAACCAGGCGCTCGAGGCGCAGCGCGTGAAAGAGCGGCTTGTTCTGCTCCATCCAGTTGGTGGTCATGAAGCCGCCGCCCGCGGTGCTGTCCGCGGCCCGTTCGATCTCCTGCCCAACTTCGGGCGCGCGATAGATATCGTCGAGCTTGAATTGAATGACGGAGATCACGTCGCCAAGCCCGAACAACTCCTGCGCATCGGCAAGCTTGATGAAAGCCCACGAAGAGTCGTAGTCGAAGAAACCCGAGTTGAAGATGCCCACCACGCGAAAGCGAATGTACTTCGGCACCATGCCGAAGGGAGTCAGCTCTCCCTGCGGCGAAGTGACCAGCACGACCGAGCCCACCGTCGCGCCGATTCCTTCCGCCAAATCCTTGCCCAAAATTACAGGAGGCATAGCCGCCACGCGCGCGTAGACGCCAGCGAGGTCGTCGGGGGATGTGGATTGGCCGGTGGATGCCGGTTGTGTGGATGCAGGTTCTGTGGCGCGGACACTCCTGTCCGCGGCTGTTGCGTTTGAATTTGCTCTTGCTCTCGATTCTTCGGTCCCCGCCACGGGTGTTTCGTCCAAATCCGCGGCCGTTGCCTTTGAATTTGCTTTTGATTCCTCGGTCCCCGTCGCCGGTGTTTCGGCGAGGTCCGCCGCCGAGCCCAGCGTCACCGTCTGCAGCAGGTCGCTGACCTTGCGCTCATAACGCGGCAGCATGCCCTTAAGTACCGCGCCCCGCGCGCGCGGCCCGCGCGAAATCAGCACCTGCTCATAAATCGCGGGCGCGGCAGCCACCACATGCGGCTCATGCTCCAGCTTGGCCAGCAGCGGACGCCAGTTAGGAATCCCGTCGCTCTCCACGCGCAGCAGGCTGATGTGCGCGGTCGATCCCAAAAGCCGCGCCTGCAAATCCTGCCGAAAGCCGTTGTTGACGGCGAGCGCAACAATCAACGAAGCCACGCCCGCGGCAACGCCGGCAATCGAAATCGCCGTGATGATGCCAATAAAAGCCTGCCGCCGTTTGGCGCGCAGGTAACGGGTTGCGATGAAAAGTTCGAAGCGCATTAGGAGTCGCTGGTCGTCGGTCCTTTGTCGTCCGGCTCTAGGCGTCAGCTTTCAGTTAAGTCGGATTATAGCTGGCGATCGGGAAACACCTGCGGCGCATCCGGCGATCCTGCCCTTTATGCAGTTGCCTTGCACTCTGCCGGGTGTCAGACTGTCGTCAGCGAGTTGAATACCGGAGCGTGAGTTATGCGTCGAAATATGTCGATGGCATGGATGTTGGTCGCAGTCGCTGGATTGGCATTGTTGGCCGCAGGCCAGGCGACGCGGGGTCGCACCGCTGTGAGCACGCCAACTCATGTGACTCACGCAAAAACGCCTTACACCGCGGAGTACACAATTTCGATTGTGCAAACGCTGGCCAACGGAAACACGATCACTCGCGACGACACCGAAGTGAAGGCGATCGATTCGCAGGGACGCGAGATGACCGCCACGACAACCACGCGCCAGTCCAAGGACCACACTCCGATCACCAACGTATATGTGATTGACCCCGTGGCGCGGACCATCACACGTTGGAATTCTCTCGACAAGAAGGCGACCGTGCGAGCGATGGGCGCGGCTCAGGCAATGCCCGGCTGTTCGACCCATTCGACGGAGGTGCATGGGACGGCGCGAGCCTTCGATGGCAAACCCACGGTCGAGAATCTGGGAACCGAATCGATCCAGGGCCTTGAGGCAAAGGGCACGCGAACAACGATTACCATCCCCGCGGGCGCGGTTGGAAACGAAGCGCCGCTGGTGAACACGGTCGAACGATGGACAGCGGTCGACGCCGGGCTAAACCGGCTGGTGGTGCGCGAAATAAGTGACGACGCGCGCTCAGGCAAGCAGACCAAAGAACTGGCGAGCTTTGAACGAAGCGAGCCCGATCCGTCCGTCTTCCAGCCGCCGGCAGGTTATGAGATCGTCAGTCCGACAGCGAGAGACGAATCGACGGCCGGGTGCGCGACTGTGGGAGACCCGGCGAAGTGAGAGTGCCTTGTCGTTGGTGAGGACAACGGTGACGACGACGGGGGCGACGCCTCGATGGAATCAGTGGCGGGAATCGGTTCCGCCCGCGGCGTTCTGATATTCTTCATCACTCATGTCCCCCATTCTGACCAGTCTGCTGCTTGGTCTGACGGCCGCTGCCGCCAACGTTTTCGGCGGCGCGATCATTGTTCAGAAGCACTGGGAGCGCGCTTACCTGCGATATTTCGTCGCGCTCGGCGCCGGCTTCATGTTGGCAGTGGCGCTCGTCGAAATGGTGCCCGAAAGCATCGCGCTCCGCGGCCCGCGCGGGGGATTTCTCATTCTCCTCGGCTACCTGCTCGTCCATTTCTTCGAGCATACGGTCACGCCGCACTTTCACTTCGGCGAAGAGACGCACGCCGACGAATTTCTCCACACGCACAAAAGTTATTCGGTCCTGGTCGGCCTGCTCATCCACACATTTTTTGACGGCATCGCCATCGCCTCAGGCTTCATCGTCTCCAACTGGCTGGGATGGGTCATCTTTATTGCCGTCTTCCTGCACAAAATTCCGGAAGGCTTCACGATCGCGTCGGTCATGCTGGCCAGCGGCCGCAGCCGCAGCTTCGCCTGGTTGACATCGGTAATGCTTGGAGCCGCGACGGTGGCCGGTGTAATGACGATGGCCCTTTTCCATCGCGAGGTCAGTTTCGGCCTGCCGCTTTCAGCAGGCGTCACGATCTACGTCGCCGCATCGGATTTAATTCCCGAGGTCAATCAGGAGACGGGAGTACGCATGGCGCTGCTCGTCTTCGTCGGCGCAGCCTTCATGTTCGTGCTTGACCGGTTTTTCCACGTGCACTAGACGCGTGGCGCGGACACTCCTGTCCGCGTGCGTGCTGCGTGTCGGCCGCCGGCCCGGACAAGAGTATTCGCGCCCCGCAATCATCCGCGCCCTACCTGCTAGAATTTCTCTTCACTGTTACCCATTCTTGGCGCCTGCCTAGGAAGTCCGATTCATGTCCGAAGAACCTACTTCAACTCCTATCCCCACTCCCCGCACGCGCGTTGTGCGCGAACCGGATCGGGGAGTTTACGACCGTGACACCGTCAACCGCATTCTCGATGAGGCTTTTCTCTGTCACGTCGGCTTCGTCGCCAACGGCCAGCCTTACGTGATTCCGACTTCTTACGGACGCAACGGCGATGTTCTCTATGTTCACGGCTCGGCTGCCAGCCGCATGTTGCGCAACCTGCAACAGGCAATTCCGGTCTGCATCACGGTCACGCTGCTCGATGGCCTGGTACTGGCGCGCTCCGTTTTCAATCACTCCATGAACTATCGCTCAGTCGTGATTCTCGGCGTGGCTACACTCGTTAACGATCCGGCGGAGAAGATCGCGGCCTTGCGCGCCCTGAGTGAGCATATTGTGCCGGGGCGTTGGGATGACGCCCGCCAGCCGAATGAAAAAGAATTGAAGGCAACATCGGTGATGCGGGTTCCAATCACTGAGTTCTCCGCCAAAGTGCGCGTGGGCCCAGCCATCGATGACGACGAGGACTATTCATTTCCGACATGGGCGGGCCTCATTCCGCTGGAGATGACCGTAGGCACGCCGATTACAGATGACCGCTGCGAACGCGAAGTGCCGGGGTATGTGAGGAATTATTCGCGGACGCGGAGATCGTAACCATGCGGCAGAAATAAATCTATCGTAGAGACGCGGCCTGCCGCGTCTTGCGTGCGGCAGAGAGACTCTAGTCAAAAG
>JBAWAI010000223.1:0-4309 GCA_049589215.1 Terriglobales bacterium
CTCCCGGTCGCGACTCCATCCCGAAAATCGAGCCGGTTCGCGATAATCCAGCGCACGCCCAAATGCCGCGCCAGCGGACGCATCACGTGATCCAGCCCCTGGCTCACCAGCACGACCTCCGCACCCGTCGCCTGGAGCGCCTTCAAATGGCGCACGCCCTCTTCTTTCAGCAAAGGCTTCAGCTTGTACTCAAATTCCTCTTCGCCCAAAGAATCCAGCCGGTCGCGCGTAACTCCGCGCAGCACGGCATGCACAATTCGAGTCGCCGCCTTGCGATTGCTCGCATAAAGAAACGGCCGCAGCAGGGCCATCAAAAGCACCAGGCTGCGTCGCGCGAAGCGCGCAATAAATGTCTGGCTGTTCCACGTAAAAAAGGCAATCGGCCGGATGGTGGTCAGCTCCAGCAGACTCCCTTCCACGCGCCAGTACACAGGCGAAGAGGGTCGCGGCCGGACCGCTGACTCTCCGGAAAATGAGTCGCCGGAGGACGACTTATCGGACAATGAGTTGCCGGAGGCTGAGCCGGCAGCCGGCGAGCTGACGGAAAGTGCCTCGCCGGACGCCGTCTCCGGTGTCTTTCGTCCCAGGTCTGCGAAATTGGCGAGTGGTTCCACGAATCAGAGTCTGGCTGTTTCTGCGCGCCTCGGGCTCCAGTGGTGGAACGATCAGCCCACAGGCGCATGCTGAATCCTCTATTTTAACCTTTACTTCACAAACGGCGAAGCCCCGAAATCTAGCGACCGCAGGGCATGTCCCCGGCTAATTTTGGCCGGGTCCTGACTCCCCTCCCCAAAACGAAGCCCAGGCGGCAACATTACTTACTTGACCATTCAAGTAATCTAATGCTCTAATCTCTAAGCTATGGCGCGGCCCGTCTCCGACACTCGCGATCGCATCATCATCGCCGCCGTCCATCTCTTCTACGCCAACGGATACGAAGCTACCGGCATGGCGGAAATTCTCAAGAAGTCCCGCGCCAACAGCGGCAGTTTCTATTTTTTCTTCAAGAGCAAAGAGCACCTCCTCGACGCCGTCCTCGACTGGTACCTCGCCCACCTCGAGCCCATCATCGTGCGTCCCGCGTATGCCGCCAGCGCCGACCCCATCGAGCGCATCTTCGCCCTGCTCGACGGCTATCGTCAAAAAATCCTGATGACCGATTTCACTTTCACCTGTCCCATCGGACGCCTCGCCCTCGAGATCGACACCGGCCGCCGAAAAATTCATTCCAAGATCGCCGCCAATTTCGATGGCTGGACCGCTGCCGTCCGCCACTGTTTTGAGGCTGCCTCCGACCGCTTCCCGCCCGGCACCGACTTCGCGCAACTCGCGCAGTTCGTCCTCACGGTCATGGAAGGCGGCGTCATGCAGGCCCGCGCCCATCGCAGCATCGCGCCCTTTGACAGTTCGATCGAGCAGCTTCACAGCCATCTCGATCAATTACAGAAGTCCGTTGCCTCACCATCAAAACGCAAAACACCTTCAGGAGCGAAACATTCATGAAAAAAACAATCAAACTCGCATTCGGATTTTTCTCTTTCGTTATGCTCGCGTCGCTGATCACGCCCGCCATCGCCGGCACACCAACGTCCGCAACAACGGTCGCCAACGCGATCGCCACAACAACGCCCGCCGCCAAAGAAGCGCCGCCCGCGCTGGCCAAGGTCGCTGACCTGCAATTTCTCGCCGGGCACTGGGAGGGCAGCGTCGAGACTGCAAAGATCGAACAGACCTGCTCCCTCGCCGACCCCGCCGTCATGGTGTGCATGTTTCGCTTGATGAGCGACAAGGGAACCGAAATGCTGGAGTTCTACACTCTTCGCGATACGCCCGCCGGCGTTGAAGAAAGGATTCGCTTCTTTTCTCCCGATCTGAAAGAAGAGCCCGGCGATGGCGTCACAATGAAGCTCGCCTCCAGTTCTCCAACTTCATTGGTCTTCGAGAATCCCAATGGCACGTATCCGAAACGCAGCACGCTGACGCGCACCACCGACGACGCGTTCCATTCGCACATTGAGTTGGTCGACGGCAAGGGTAAGGCCAGCACCATCGACGCCGACTGGAAAAAAACCAAGTAACGCAAGAACGACAACGCAAGAACGACAAGACAAAACGGCCCACTCGTGCGGCAATCGCAAAGGGTGGGCCATCTCAGCCCGTGAATTTTAATGCAAAATCAAGCCGCGCGCTCCGTCCAGCAAACGTCCCAATATTTCCCAAACTTCCGGCCATTCTCGCTGAACACGCCGACGACTTTGAATCCGAAGCGCTCGTGAATTGCCGCCGTGGCCGCATTCGGCAGCGCGTAGCCCGCGACAAACCGGCGAATGTCCTCCCCGCCGAGCGCCGCAAACAGCGCCGTATACAGCCGCCCGCCATTTCCCTTCCCAACCGCCTCCGGCGCGCAATAGATCGTCGTCTCCACCGTCGTCTCATACGCCGCCTTCGGGCGAAAGCGCGTCGTTCCGGCGTAGCCGACCACTCCCTCCACACTCTCGGCCACCAGCAGGCGATGCCGTCCCGTCGCCCCAAACTGCGCAAACCACGCCTCCCGCCGCTCCACCGTGTAAGGCTCAACATCGAACGTCACCGGAGTGTTGATCACGTAGTAGTTATAAATCTCGGTGAGCCGCGCCAGGTCGCGCCGCCCCGCCGCCCGGATCTCGATCTCAGCCATCGCCACCTCCGTTCAATTCCAATAGCGTACAGTCGCGACATCTAGAGCGGCCAGCAATCGAAGCCGCCGTCCGCGCACCATCCACGCCGCCACCAGAACATTCAATCGTGATTAAATCGAGATCAGCCTGTTCTTGATATTAATCGGGAGATATTAACCGGGAGAAGATGATGCGTGCCATGAAAGGACCTTCGGCGTGAACGCGCTAACCATCTTCGGACTCTTCGCCGTCACCGCCATGCTCGTCACATACGCACTCGAGAGCCGCAGCCCGTGGTTTATCCTCGCCTTCGCTGGCTCCTGCGCGCTCGGCTCCGCCTACGGATTTCTGCAAGGCGCGTGGCCCTTCGGCGTAGTCGAAGCGATCTGGTCTGTCGTCGCCGTGCGCCGCTGGTATCAGGCAAGACATCACTCTTCAAATCGCTGAGGTATCAAACGGCTACTTAGTCGCATAATGTTCCGCGCTAAGAAAGTGCAGCGAAACATAAGGCTCGTCGCCCACCACCCAGCTATCGTGCCCCGGCGGCCCGGGCGGAATATAAAAGAGATTTCCGGCGCGCAGTTCGTGAACCGTCCCATCTTCCATCGCGGCCGTTGCGCAGCCCGAGACGACCAACCCCACATGCTCCACATTGCACCGCGCCGCACCCACGCCCGGCCCAACATGCAGAGACCATTTCCATCCCGGCTGATAGATAGCGCGGCCAATCGTCATGCCGCCGATGCGAACGATTTCAAATTTTCCTTTTTCAAACGTCCGCACCTCATCAGGCTCTTCAAATCGCTTCAGAACAACCTCTAACGATGGCGTCATAAAATTCTCGTCCTTATTTGACAACCACGGAGGCAAAAAAGACGCACAGAAACCAAGTGACGTGTAAGAACTTGCCTACTGATTTTTGCGACTTGAGAATTTCTCTGTGACTCCGTGCCTCTGTGGTGTAGGAAGTAAAGGACACCTCGAAAACTCGGCGTGGAAGCCCTGCTCAGTTTTCTCCACGTCAACCGGCTAACCCTAAGTGCGAGTTTCCAGTCAAAATAGCACCATGAATAATTCCCCTAGCCGCAAGCCAATCGCCCGCCGCGCCCGAATCGCCTTTCTCGCGCTGTTCCTCGCGTCGTCCCTCCTCGCTCAGAACTCTGCTCCTAAGCGCCCGACCAGCCAGCCCTATACCGGAGACCTCTCGATCTTCGAAACTCCGGGCCGCGACGATCGTCTTCAGATCAATCGCGTCATGGACATTCTCGGTATTACTCCCGGCAAAAGCGTCGCCGATATCGGAGCCGGGTCCGGCTGGTTCACGGTGCGAGCCGCGCGCCGGGTTGCTGGAACCGCCGCTGTCGGAAATAGCGCCGCTGCAAACGGGGCCGCGACCAACCACGCTGCTGCAAACGGAGCCGCTCCAGCCGGCATCGTCTACGCAGTCGATATCAATCCCGAAGCTATCCATTACATCGACAACCGCGTGCGCAAGGAATCGCTCTTCAACGTGAAAACAATTCTAAGCAAAGATAATGACCCGTTGCTGCCGCCGGCCTCGGTCGACGCCGTCCTTCTCTTGAAGACCTACCACGAGATCGCCGATCCGGTCACGCTGCTCGAACGCCTGCGTCCCGCGCTCCGTCCAGGAG
>JBAWAI010000224.1:0-2580 GCA_049589215.1 Terriglobales bacterium
GTCGATGCGCTCTGCGCCCGGCAGCGAGTAGACGTCTTCGTGGTAGAGGTCAAGCGGACCGGAAATCGAGCCGAGCTTTGCGGCCTCGGGGATGCCGGAAAATGGATCTTCGGATGTAATCTTCGCCAGTTCGAGCGCGGACGACAACAGGCGATCGATGCCAGCCGCGGAGAAGTCGCTGGAATAGGTCGAGGCTGAGCGTTGTCCAAAGAAAACGCGCATGCCGATCGAGCGCGCGCCCGATTCTTTGAGCGTCTCGACCTGGCCAAGCCGCACAACGGCTGAAAATTCGTCGCCTTCGCGGACGACGCACTCCGCGGCGGAAGCGCCAGAACGCATGGCGCGCTTCACAACGTCGGAGGCAAGAGACTTCAGATCAGTCGTTACTGCCGAATTGGTTTCGAGTGCTGTGCTCATTTACTGATTGTCATTCCGAGTCTGTCGTTACGAGATTGTCGCTGCGAGATTCTCATAGCCAACGAAGCAAGGAATCTGCATTCGCCACTTCTTCAACCTAACTTCTTACCTTGACTTTACTGCATGTATCCGCCAGCATCCTTGCGCGCGGTTCCGCCAACTGTCAGCCGATCGACTTTGATGGTTGGAATGCCAACGCCGACTGGCACAGCCTGTCCATCTTTACCGCACGTGCCCACGCCTTCGTCGAGCTTGAGGTCGTTGCCGACCATCGAAACCCGAGTGAGCACATCCGGTCCGTTGCCGATCAGCGTCGCGCCTTTAATCGGCGCGGTTATCTGGCCATCTTCGATGAGATAGGCTTCCGATGCGGAGAAGACAAACTTGCCGTTCGTGATGTCCACCTGGCCTCCGCCGAAGTTCACGGCATAAACGCCGTTCTTCACCGAACGAATAATGTCCTGCGGATCGTCCTGTCCCGCCAGCATGTAGGTGTTGGTCATGCGTGGCATGGGAATGTGCTCGTAACTCTCGCGGCGTCCGTTGCCGGTATCGGCGAGGCCCATGAGCTTGGCCGAAAGCTTGTCGCTCAAATAGCCCTTGAGGATTCCGTTCTCGATGAGCACGGTCTCCTGCGTAGGCTGCCCCTCATCGTCGACGTTCAGCGAGCCGCGACGCCACGGCATGGTGCCGTTATCGACCACCGTGCACTTTTCGCTGGCCACGCGCCTGCCGATCAGGCCTGCGAATGCGGAAGTCTTTTTACGATTGAAGTCGGCTTCCAGTCCGTGGCCCACGGCCTCGTGCAACAACACGCCGGGCCAACCCGGACCGAGTACGACCTCCATATCTCCGGCGGGAGCTTCGCGCGCGTCGAGTTGCAGGATCGCCTGGCGCCCCGCCTCCTTCGCGAAGAACTCGGGTGTCTTTTCGCCGAAGAAGAAATCAAGCGCCACGCGGCCCCCGCCGCCGGCTGTGCCGCGCCCAGAGCCCGCTTCAGTCTTGGCAATGCAGGAGACGTTGATGCGCGCGAGTGGCTGCGAGTCCTCGGCAAATGTGCCGTCCGAACCGACCACGAGAATATTGCGCAGCTCATCGGCGTAGCTGGCACGAACTTCTTTAATGCGCGGATCGAAGGCGCGTGCCGTTTGGTCGCCGCGCATCAGGAGATCGACCTTCGAGGTGATCTCGGCATCCACCGAGGGCAAAGGAACCGGATAAAGACTACGAGCGGGTTTCTGCTGAAAGCCGGCAATAGAGGTCTTCGCGGGTGCGCTGGCGATAAGAGCCGCTGTCCGTGCCGCGTGCAGAATGCGCGCTGGAGAAAGGTCGTCGGTATAGGCGTAACCGGTGCGCTCACCAGAAACCACGCGCACACCGCAACCGGCCGAGATTCCCTGCGATGCCGACTTAACCATCGACTCGTCGACCATCAGCGAAGTTGAGGTCAGGTATTCGAAATACAGGTCGGCATAGTCGCCACCAGCTGAAAGTGCGGCTCCCAGATAGTTTTCAAGGTCCTGATGGGTAAGGCCGTAGTGCTCGAAGAAGAAACGCTCTTGTGTGCTCACAATAATTCGATGCCTTTGTGATGCGAAATGACTCGAAGGCCTGCTTTCATTATCCCACGAAGAGGAGAGCCACATGCCAACGTCCTAATCACGAAGGTCACGCGAGAACGCAGAAGAGGCAGGAGCCAAAAAACGAACCGGACTTGCCGCCGACTGCTCAGCCTTTATTCGCAGCCCATCCGATTCGACACAAATTCAGAGTGCGCCCGTCACTGCTTTTATCTGAAGTTCGACGAATAATGTCGCCATGACCCCGGAATCTCTCGGCAAAGCACTGACCGACTTTCTCGAAGGCTCGCGCGCCGCGGTCGTGGTTGAGGATGGCGTCATCGTTTTCGATCTGGCCGACTCGAAGTATGCGATTTCTGGCGAATACAACAAGTGCCTCGTGCACCTGTGGTCGAGTGAGCGCAACATCGTGCGGCGCGTGTTGGACACCGCAATCAAAGGCGCAACTCTGCGCCTGCAGGTGCAGCGCATGGGACAGAGCCGCCCGACGCGGCTCGATATTTGCCGCGACCGCGATCAGCGCAGTCCCGCAGCACGGCGGGCCGCTCGCGCGGCTTATGAACCGCACTTGCGGCGCGTCTTG
>JBAWAI010000225.1:0-5267 GCA_049589215.1 Terriglobales bacterium
GCTGCGGTGTCCCCTTACGTTACCTACCAGCAACTTGATTGATCGAGCCGCAAGGGCTAAAGCCCTTCGATGAATGGCTCTGACCGGCGCGGCTGAAGCCGCACCCTTTCAAAACAGCTACTTCAAAATTCAAAAAAGCTACTTCAAAAAGCCTACTTGCTCTCGTTGAGCGAGCCGGCTCCGTATTCTTTGCGCACGATTATGGGACGGGCGGCTCTGGCGGCGGCTGCCGCTGGAACTGCCTGAGCTGCTCCGTAGCGCTCGAGTAATACGGGAACCATTGCGCCTTCGGCTTCTTTGACGAAGGTGAGTTTGCTTTCGCCGAGCAGGTCGACGCGGACGAAATCGCCGAGCTTGACCTGTCCGGTAGCGACGAGGTTGGCGAGCGGGAATACGAGGTGACGCTCGATGGCTCGTTTAAGGTGACGGGCTCCGTATTTTGGATCGGTGCCTTCGCGGAGCAGGAAGTCTTTTACCTGCGCGGTGCAGTTGAAGACAAACTGGTGCGCGCCGGAGGCCATGAGCACGCGCTGTTGCACGAAGCCGAGCTCGATATCGAGAATCTGCTTGAGGTGCTCGGACCGGAGGGTCTTGAAGACGACGACTTTGTCGATGCGGTTCATGAACTCGGGCGCGAACTTGCGGCGCGCGGCATCGACGGCGGAGCGGGTGATTTTTTCATCGAGCGAGTTATCGACCTGCACCGCTTTCGGTGCAAAGCCGAGGCCGCCATCGACCAGTCCGTTCATTTCGGTCGCGCCGAGGTTTGAGGTCATGATGATGATGCAGCTCGAAAGATCGACGCGGCGGTTGTCGCCGAGTGTGAGCGTGGCCTTGTCGAGAATGCCGAGCAGCAGTTGCCAGAGTGAGTCCGAGGCTTTTTCGATCTCGTCGAAGAGCAGGATCGAGAGCTTGAGCTTCTCGGTGTGCCACTGGTTGAGGGCTTCCTGCGTGAGCAGGGGGTGAGTCTCGCGGTGGCCGAGGTATCCGGGAGGCGAGCCGATGAGCTTGGCAATTTCGTGGGAGTGCTGGAACTCGGCGCAATCGATCTTGATGCAGGCTTTGGCGTCGCCAAAGAGCGACTCGGCGACGGCCTCGACGACGCGCGTCTTGCCGGAGCCGGTGGGCCCGAGGAACAGGAGGTTGCCGACGGGGCGTCCGGGAGCGTTCATGCCCGCCAGGAACATCTGATAGATTTCAGCAACTTTCTCGATCGCCTGATCCTGGCCGACGATTTTGCGGCGGAGGTTGACTTCAAAGTCACGGGCGTCATTGCTGCGGCGGGTTGGGTCAAGCACGGTAGCAAGGTTCGTTCTCATTCGCTCAGGCCCCTGATTCCTTTCAGGAAATTGCAAAGTTTCTGAAAAATTGGTCATTTTTTGTCACCTGGGATGGACGGTGCTGCTTTCGTCTCCCGGTACTGTCTTGTGCACGCCGTTCGCCAACTGGCCGATGCCCCCTGGTCCCATGTTTCTGGTCGTTTTAGATGCACCTAGCGCGATCCTGTTACGCTTGAGATTCAGCCAGCAAATGCTGTAAGAGCAATTCTTTGCAGACAGCGGGACTTACGACTACCCATGCCCGGACGCCCCTGATCTATTACCAGGCGCCTTGGCCCGTTCGTAACTGGCGAGGGCCATTACCCATGAAACACAATCAGTTAAACACTTTCCCACTCGGAGAAAACATTTGTCCCGGCCTCATTTTTGTCGGTCCACGCAATGGTCTTTGAATCTGGCGAGTTCCACTTTCATGCGATCGACTCTTGTCCGGTCGACCTGGGTGCTGGCCCGGCTGGTCATTCTTTCGACGACGGCGGCGGCGGTGCAAAACCCGCACGCGGCACAGCTGATTCAAGTCAACTCGGCAACGACCAAGGCGGCGTCGGTAAGAGCCGCGAACAAAGAGATGCCTGCGCCGATTGCCGTTCCGCCCGGAAGCGAGCTATATACGGCTCGGCGCGGCGACAGTCTTCCGGCAGTGGCGCGCAAGTACCTCAAAAAGACCAAATACCTTACATCCAGTGAGCTGGCAGAGGCGATACGCTCGGCCAACGGCAACCTTGGAGGAACATTCCTGAAGCCGGGAGAGCAACTCATTATTCCCGGGATTCTTGAATCGCCTATTGTAGAGAAGTCTGTCCCGGTTGCAAGAGATTTCGAAGCGCGCGCGATTTATTTGACGGGCGTGATGGCGGGCAGCGATCACGGCGAGCGCATTATCCGACATTGGCGTGAAGTGGGCGGGAACGCGGTGGTGTTTGATATTAAGGATAGCGACGGGATCGTGAACATCGCCTTCGATCATCCGCTGGCGTCGGGACAGCGGCACTACATTCCGGATCTGCCGAAGTTGGTGCGCTTTTTGCATTCGCAGAATATGCACGCGATTGCGCGCATTGCCATTTTTCGCGACGAGCACCTGGTGGTGACGCATCCGGAGCTGGCGGTGAAATCGCATCGAACGGGAGAGCCGTGGCGGGAGAACGGCAAGCTGGTGTGGACGGATCCTTCGAACGTGAAGGTGCAGGATTATGACATTGCGCTGGCGAAGTTCGTGGCGCAGTCGGGCGCGGATGAAGTGCAGTTTGATTATGTGCGCTTTCCGGCGGAGGGCGATCAGAAGGATGCCGGGTTCAATTTTCAGACGGAACATGCGGACTGGCAGCGGTCAAATGTGATTGCCGACTTTTTGCGGCGCGCTTATGCGGAGATCCATCCGACGGGCGTGCTGCTGTCACTGGATGTGTTTGGCGTGATGGCATGGCAGCGGCCGGTCGACCTGGCACATACCGGGCAGGATATTGTGGCAATGGCGAAGCACTGCGACGTGCTCTCGCCGATGATTTATCCGTCGCACTTTTTTGGAATGGACGGGATCGCGAAGCCGGGAGACGCGCCGGAGCATTTTATTGGCGAGTCGATGGAACGATTCAAGCTGATCACAAAAGACAGCGGAGTGGTGATTCGTCCCTGGCTGCAGGCTTTTGCGTGGCGGACGAAGACTTACTCGCCGCAGTATGTTGAGGTGCAGGTTGCGACCTCCAAGCAAAAGGGCGGCGTGGGATTTTTGTTCTGGAACGCGAATAACGATTACTCGAAGCCGTACACGGCCATGCCTGAGATGCGGGCCGCTGCAGGTAAGTATTTTCGGGGCGATGAAGTGGGCGTGAAGACGGAAGCGGCGGTGACGGGTTCTGCGCTGCCGGCCGCAGCTACGGATGGTGCTGCGGCGCCGGCGAAGAGCAATGCTGATGGGCAGGTGGAAGGCGCTGATCCGCACAAGGCACCGACTATCTGGCGGCATTGAAGCCGGCGGCTCGGGGCTAAGGCCGCTCCTTATATATTCGCAGTTATGGCGCGGCTGAAGACGCGTCCTTTCAAAGCTATTTGCTCGCACTTATCCTCGTCCTCCTTACTCCCAGGCTCCTGCTGCGGCGGTAGAGAAGTTTTTGATTGCGCCTTCATTTCGGCTTCGTGGTTTTGGCTTCTTGGTTTAAACTGCGGACTGCTGAGTTCTTCGGCATCCAGCCTATGGCGGGGTCTCGGCAGAGAAGCTTGCAAGAATCGGAAACCCCCAGCCGCTTCCGCGCATCTTGAAACATACAAGGAGTTTTCATGGCCATTCAGAAGACGGAAAAAGTGTGGCACAACGGGAAGTTCATCGACTGGGACGACGCCACGATTCACGTGATGTCGCACGTCGTGCACTATGGCTCTTCAGTCTTCGAAGGCATTCGCTGCTACGCGCTGCCGAGCGGCCCGGCAATTTTCCGCGCCAAGGAACACATGGAGCGGCTGATCAATTCGGCGCGCATCTACCGCATTGACGTGCCGTTTACCGCGGACGAAATCATGAGCGGGATGCTGGAACTGGTGGGGAGGAATGGCGTGTGGCCATGCTATGTTCGCCCGGTCATTCTGCGTGGATACGGCGAAGCGGGCGTGAACCCGTTCAACTCGCCGACCGAAGTTTATATCTGCAATTATCCGTGGGGGAAATATCTGGGCGCGGACGCGACCCAGGGCGTGGATGTGTGCGTTTCATCGTGGACGCGGATTGCGCCGAACACGCTGCCCGCGATCGCGAAGGCGGGCGCGAATTACATGAACTCGCAACTTATCAAGATGGAAGCGATCGTGAACGGCTATGCTGAGGGAATTGCGCTGGATGTGAACGGCTATGTCAGCGAAGGGTCAGGCGAGAACATCTTCGTGGTGCGCAACGGCATATTGCAGACGGCGCCGCTGGGCAATTCGGTGCTGCCGGGAATTACGCGCGATTCTGTGCTCCAGATTGCCGCCGATCTCGGGCTGAAGGTGGTGGAGCAGCAGATTCCGCGCGAGTCACTGTATATCGCCGACGAGGTTTTCTTCAGCGGCACGGCGGCAGAGATCACGCCGATCCGGTCGGTCGACAAGATTACGGTTGGCGAGGGAACGATCGGAAAGATCACGAAATCGATTCAGCAGGAATTTTACGGCGTGGTGCGCGGAGAAAAAACGGACCGGTATAAGTGGCTGACGCCGGTTCCGGTGGGGACTAAACAGCCAGTGGCAGTCTAGTCTCTGGGCCGAGTCCCGGTCTAAAGATTAAAGTTGGCGCGGCATTGCCGAGCCCGCCGGCTTGCTATTAGAGTAGTCACGCGCCCTTGTTCGGGTCGCGTTCAGCTCGAATCCCCAGCCTAAGGAGGACTTTCATGTCCGCTCCCAATGCCGATTTTGTGGTGACTTATCGCAACCTGATGATGGACGGGTTATCGCGTGAAGTTGAGAAAACCAGGAACGTTCTGGCCGCGGTGCCCGATGACAAGAGCAGTTACCGTCCCGATGCGCACGCGCGCACGGCGTGGGACCTGGCGTGGCACATTGCGAGTTCGGATGTGCACTTTCTGGACGGGATCGCGGATTTGAAATTCAACATGACGCCGGCAGACGACAAACCGAAAAACATTGCCGAACTGCTGGGGTGGTATGACCGGAATATGGCGCGCACCTCTGAGCGGGTGAAGGCGATGACGGCAGAGCAGCTTTCGACACCGATTGCATTCTTCGGGGTCTTCAATCTGCCAGCCGCGTTGTATCTGCAATTTCAGAACAACCATACGATTCACCATCGCGGAGAGCTGGCGACTTATCTGCGTCCGATGGGATCGAAGGTGCCACAGATTTATGGGGGGAGTTTCGATGCTCCGCTGCAACCGCCGGCTGCCGGGAGCAGCGCGGCGTAAACGGCAACTTAGTTTGAATGAAGAAGCCGCCTGATGC